>DYNO01000065.1:5023-16050 GCA_020721025.1 Thiomargarita sp.
CGTGTTCGCAAGTAAATCCATCAACGTCAGCCCAAACGTCCTATGCCACTGAATTGTCTGAGTTATCATCTGTCTCTCTGAATCAATTGGAAATTACCGATATCGCAACTTCTAAGATTTCAAGCAATATTGAGAACAATTTTTTAACAATCTTCTTTAAAATCCGCAAGAAGCTACGCATATCTATTCCCAACTGATTTTGAAAATAGTTCAAACAATAGTCAATTCATTCAAATTAAAAACTAGTACCTATGGTGAATTGGAAAAATTGAGTTTGATCATCTTTTTCTTTCTTCAATGGACGCGCCAAACTGAAAGTCAAGGTGCCCACCGGTGACACCCACGTCGCGCCTACACCCGCAGAATAACGCAACAATGACGCATCGAAACGTTTGTCTGCCGCGTACACGTTACCCGCATCGATGAAGGCAGACATTCGGAAACTGTTGAATGTTTTAGAAAATGCCGGCAAAATCAACTCTGCATTGCCCACGACGCGGAAATTGCCTCCGTAAGGACGATCCAAGGAATCTAACGGACCTAAAGTATTTTCCTTGAAACCCCGCACGCTGTGAGGTCCTCCTGCGGTGTAGTTTTCAAAAAATGGTAACTCATTGTTGCCACGATAGCCATCGCCATAGCCAACGTCGCCCTTCAGCAGTAAGGTAAAACCTTTGTACAACGGATGTAACCAATGTTGTCGTAATCCGATTTTATAATAATTTAACTCACTGAATGGCAAGGTAACTTCGGCACTGACGGATTGTAACACACCTTTATCTGGGAATAAAACCGAGTTACGAGTATCTCGCGCCCAGCGAAAAATACCACGATAAGAGCGGTAATGTTCGCCGTGTTTTTTCATGAACCGATAAATTTCTTCCGCGCTGTAATCGGTTGTTTTTAAGACAGTGTTGTCGAATTCAAACCCGGCACGAATGTTATTATACTCAGTGATTGGAATATCATAACTCCAATTTAAACCATACACATCTGTGGCATAACGACTTAAATTTGCCTGCTCTGCGTCAGTTTTACGATAAAATAAGTTAATATTGCGTCCCACACCATCAATATCTGTGTAAGGGTTAATGTAGGAAATGCTATAAATTCTATCGACTTGACTGTTATCAAAGGTAAATCCCAATTGTCGTCCCGTGCCGAGAAAATTTTCTTGCATAATGCTGGCGGTAAATTGTACCCCTTGGGTTTGCGAATATCCCACCGTTCCTAACAATGCGCCGGAAGCTCGTTCCGTCAGTGTATAAGTCACATCAATTTGGTCGGAAGTGTTGGGGACGACCGTTGTTTCCATCTGCACATCGTCAAAATAATTCAAGCGCACCAAGCGCACCCGTGAACGTTCCAAATTTTCAGCAGAAACCCACGCCCCTTCCATTTGTCGCAATTCTCGCCGCAATACGTCATCGCGAGTTTTCATATTGCCCACGAAATTAATACGTCGCACATAAATGCGTTTGCCCGGATCGACGAAAAAAGTGAGTGCCACCGTTTTTTTATCTTTATCCACTTCGGGCACAGGATTGGTGGTCGCGAAAAAATAACCTTCATTGCCCAAACGTTTGATCATTGCTTCCGAACTGGCTGTAATTTCCTTACGAGAAAACATATCACCGGCTTTAAAAGTAATCTTTTCACGCAGTTGCGCTTCTGAAATAATTAAATTTCCCACCAATTTGATTTCAGAAACGGTGTATTTATCACCCTCAGTTAAATTGATGGTGATATAAATATCTTTCTTATCGGGAGAGATAGAAACTTGCGTGGAATCAATGGTGAAGTTGACAAAACCCCGATCCATGTAGTAAGCCCGTAAACTTTCTAAATCCGCCGCCAATTTTTGCTTAGAATATTGGTCATCCTTGGTAATCCATGACAACCAACCACTGGTGCTGAGTTTAATTTCATCAAGTAATTCATCTTCATCAATCACTCGATTTCCAACGACGCTGATAATGTGAATTCTCGCAGCTAACCCTTCAGAAATATTGAATTCAATTCCAACCCGATTGCGTGGCATGGGGGTGACGGTGGTTTTGATTTTGACCGCGTACCTACCCAAATTAAAATATTGCCGTTGTAATTCTAGCTCGACTTTATCTAACAACGATTTATCAAACACTCGCCCTTCAGCAAAACCGGTGGGTTTCAACGCTTCAGTCAATTGTTTGGTTTCAATCTCGCTGTTGCCTTCAAATTTAATTTTTGCAATAGCGGGACGTTCTTCTAAATGGATGACTAATATCTGATTTTCACGTTCGAGCCGGACATTTTTGAACAAACCGGTTTTAAACAATGCCACAATAGATTCTTTACTACGAGTTTCGTTGAATTTATCACCCACTTTGACAGGCAAATAGTTAAAAACAGTTCCCGCTGAAATACGCCGTAAACCTTCTAACCGAATGTCTTTAATGACAAAAGCTTCAAACGCACAAAGTTCAGTCGAAAATAACAAACCGAGAAGAAGGAGCAGGCAAGGGAAACGAAACGGATAATGAGAGGGTTGAACGCTCTGATTGATAAACTTAACTGGTGAATTCATTGGGTGGGTGTGTTTCAGGCACTGTGAATGATGAGCAGGTTTGAGTACAGGAACTCAATTATAGCTTATTTTTGCCGACGATACCAAATCTACCAGTTGTTTTAATCTAATTGAGTGAGTTACATCGTGTGATTATCTCATCAATTTAAACGAGTGATATTTTGGAAGCCATAAAACGATGTTGTCATGAGACATGTAACCAGAGAGAAAAATATCGAATCTGCACGGAGGCGAGATAAAGAAGCCGTATTTTTAGCGGCACAAGTTGAGTCTTAAGGGTGAGTCCCAAGGTGAAAAATCATGACATTGAAGAACCACTAAATTTTTTCATCCGATACGACAACGCATCGCGGGTTAATCCCAAAAGTCGTGCCGCTTGGCTACGATTCCCCTTGGTTTTTTCCAACGCTTGCTGCATCAGTTGTTGTTCCACCGTTTCCAAATGAATTCCCGCATCAGGTAACACAAATTTCACGGATGCCGCAGCAAGAGACTGGTTGAATTCTCGTGGCAAATGCGTAGGTTCAATCAGCTTCCCGCTATGAAAAATAACCATACGTTCGCAAAAATTACGCAATTCCCGTACATTACCCTGCCATGAATAATGCCGCAAAATCTTCAACGTTGCCCCAGAAAAAGTAGGCGCGGGCAAATGATGTTGGGCAGTAAACTGTTGCGTGAACTGAGACAATAACAATTCAATATCTTCAACCCGTTGTCGTAGCGGCGGCAATTCCAAGGGCACAATATTGAGCCGATAATACAAATCTTGACGAAAAACACCCGATTGCATATCGGCATATAAATCACGATGGGTCGCGGCAATCAACCGAGTGTTCACCTTTGTTGTAGTATTTTGCCCAATCACTTGACACTCGCCCGTTTCTAAAAAACGCAGCAATTTTGCTTGAATACTCAGCGGTAATTCACCAATTTCGTCTAAAAAAACAGTTCCTTGATCAGCAGCTTGAATCCGCCCCGGTTGATGTTCTGTCGCTCCTGTGAATGCCCCCTTGCGATGACCGAATAATTCAGATTCCGCTAAATTTTCTGGAATTGCCGCACAATTGACTGTGATCAACGGCTGATGAGCCCGCTGACTGTGTTGGTGCATGGCGCGGGCGAGCAATTCCTTTCCCGTACCACTTTCTCCCAAAATTAGCACGGTTGCATCGGTGATTGCCACAAAGCGCGCAGCATTCAATAAGTTAATAAAATCCGCAGAATTTCCACGCAACAGGGTTGAAAAAGCATCGCTCATAAGAATAAAATTATCCAGAAAATGTATCGAAAAGCAACCACGTATGGTGCCCACTTAATTACATATTATTTTAACACAGATCGAGCAAATGGGAACGTATGTGTGAAATGACCCAGTGGTGTGTTAAATGACGCAGTAATTTTCAAGAGTATATCTTTAATTATTTGATTTAAATCGCATTATTTTTTGGCACGATTGATGATACACAGTCCTTTTACATAATTCGTCGGACTACCTTAAGGAAAACAACCATGCATCATTTTATCGCTCGCGCACTTGTACCAACACTTTGTTTATGCGGCGTTTTAAGTTTAACGGGTTGTGACGATGACGATGATTCCACCACAACATCGAGCACTTCGACCTCTACCGCTTCGACATCCAGTACCACAACGACGGACATCAATATTCCTTTCACCGCTCAAGTAAATAGCACCCCCTTCACCTGCGGCACCACCTTTCAAGGCGTGGGAAATGCGGTGACGGATCGCTATCGAATTGATGATTTTCGCTTTTATATCAACAATGTCCGTTTAAAAGATCGCTACGATGGCAAGTTGTATCCTGTGGAATTAAAACAAGATGGCAGATGGCAATATAACAACATGGCTCTGCTGGATTTTGAAAATGGCTGTGTCAATGGCACCAAAGAGTTAAATACCCAAGTGACTGCCAGCTTGCCAGCGGGTAAAAATATCAGCGATTTCAATGGTATCTGCTTCGTTGTCGGATTGCCGTTCACTGAAAATCACGCTGATCCGGCCAGTGCGCCTGCGCCGATTAATATCAGTGGAATGTTATGGTCATGGACGACGGGACGCAAGTTTATCCGCGTTGATGGTGTGGGTGATCCCGATGGTTTAAAAACCAGTTTTCATATTCATTTGGGTAGCACCGGTTGTTCTGATGTCAATAAGCAAGGAAAACAACCAGATGCACCATGTACCTACGCCAACACCCCAGAAATTTGTTTAAATGACTTTGCGCTAAATCAACATACCATCGTTGCAGATATTGGCAAAATCCTGAAGAATTCTAATGTGGCATATAACACACCCGATACTGCTGCGGGTTGTATGGCGGGCAATAGTGATACTGAATGCCAGTTTATTTTCCCCCTGCTCGGCTTAGATTTCATTTATAATGATGGTGTAAATCCGGCGATCACCTTCCCGAAACAAGAACAAGTGTTTATTGGATTCAAATAATGCGTAACTTTCACAAGATACTGTTTTACAGCCTATTGATTGGATTGGGCGGATGCGACGGCGGCGGTTCATCTGAATCCTCGTCTGCCCCTGCGTCAACCAATTCAACCACTTCGCAATTAACGGCGTATTCGTGGCAATTACCGCCCGGTTTTCCCACGCCAAAAGTGCCAGAAGATAATCCGATCACCGCTGCCAAAGTGGATTTAGGACATTTTTTGTTTTATGACAGACGGTTATCGATCAATGAAACCATTGCATGTGCGAACTGCCACAAACAAAATCGAGCATTTTCGGACGGCGTGAAAACCGCAGTGGGCGCGCTGGGCGGAATTCATCCACGCAATGCCATGAGTTTGACCAATGTCAGCTATAACTCAGCATTTAATTGGGCGAATCCACTGTTAAAAACGCTGCAACAACAGCATCTTGTGCCAATGTTTAACGAATTTCCTGTCGAATTGGGTTGGAGCGATCACGAACAGCAGATTTTAGATCGGTTACGCACCGATGTGATTTATCAAGAAAAATTTGCCCAAGCCTTTCCCAATGAAACCGAGCCGTTCAGTGTGGGTAGCGTGTCGAAAGCGATAGCGGCATTTGTGACAACCTTGGTTTCTGGAAATTCAGCGTATGACAAACAAATTTATCAAAATCAAGTGAATGGAATGTCAGACTCAGCAAAGCGTGGCATGGAATTATTCAATTCTGAGCGGTTGGAGTGTTTTCATTGTCATGGTGGCTTTAATTTCACTCAATCTACCAATCATACCAAAACGGAATTTATTGAATTAGAGTTTCATAACAATGCGTTATATAATATTGGTGGCAGTGGGGCGTATCCAGAAGATGGTCGTGGACTTTGGGAATTGACCGCACAACAGGCTGATATGGGAAGATTTCGCGCTCCCACGTTACGCAATATTGAACTCACTGCACCGTATATGCATGATGGCTCGATTGACACGTTAGAAGAAGTTTTAGATCATTATGCTCGTGGCGGACGCAACATTGAAACGGGAGATTATGCTGGGGACGGTTCTCGCAGTCCTTATAAAAGTGATTTACTCGTGGGATTTGTCTTGACTCCCGAAGAAAAACAAGATGTGATTAACTTCTTGAAAAGCCTAACGGATTGGGAATTTGTGTGCGACACTCGATTCAGCGATCCTTTTGGCAACATTCCGAGACACGCGTCATGCCCTTGAAATTTATTATTTTATTACTGCTCTCCAGTTTTGCCCCCGCGACATTTGGCTGTGCCACTTGTACCGCGGGCGATCCCACAATTAATTTGATGGGCATGGAACGTTCCTTTGCAGGACGGTTGCGTTTTGGGTTGGATTATTTGCAACGTAGTGAAGATATTGGAATTTCTGGCGTAAATCAGACGCAACTCACGGAACAACGCATCACGTTAAATTTGGGATACGCATGGAATCCACAGTTGAATTTTTCGTTGCGCGTGCCTTGGGTGGATAAGCATTTAGAATATGTCAATTTAGCCGAACAAGATAATCAAGCTCTGGGGGATATCGAAATTGGGGGAAAATTTGCCTTGTTCATGGCAGAAGATCACCGGCAACAATGGGGTATCTTGGCGGGTTTACGTCTGCCAACAGCTTCGGAACAGACGGATTCTCAAGGGAAAAAACTTGATATCGACGTGCAAGCCGGGGCGGGTGCGTGGACTCCGAATCTTGGGATATGGTATGGGCTTTATGAGTTTCCATATTTTCTTTATGCAAGCAGCACATTTCACCATGCTACTGAAGGATTTGAGAATTTTCAAGCCGGCGAGGTTTTAACTGCGACAATTACTGGGCAATATGCGTTGAATAAACAGTTCGCGGTGCAATTAGCCCTTGATTCTCGTTGGAGTGCTAAAAATAAATTTGGAAATCAAACAGATGAAAATTCTGGCGGCATGATCAGTTTTATTTCGCCCAAATTGGTACTAATGCCTATCATGGATATGGTGTTGCATCTCGGCGTACAAATTCCTTTATTCAAGCAATTGAATGGCGAACAACATGAAGGTAGCACGGTACAATTGGGGATAACGTATGATTTTTAAACATTTTTCATTTTTTTTATTATGGTGCAGCATTTGCGCCTTGGTGGCGTGTGGTGGTGGCGGCGGTGGCGGGAGTGTCAGCGAGGGAATGACGGTTGCTTTTCAACTGACTCGTCAGCAAAGTGTTGATGCAACAGGAAATTATTTCAGCGCGCCCGCGGGACAGAAAACGTTTAAAACTCGTGAAGGCATGGTGATCACGTTAAAACAGGCGTATCTTGTGGTTTGGAGTGTCACGTTAGAATCCGATTGCAATGACGTGAATTTTGCTTTCCCGTGGTTGAATTGGTTGTCAGCGGCGGTTGCCCATACGGATGATACGCCAACCTTGTTGGGAGTTCCTCATGTTATCAATATCTTAGCCGATGATGTGGCAGTTGAAAATTTAGGGAATGTTTACCCACCGCCAGCAACATATTGCGGAATTACGGTAGAATTGTTGAAGGCAGATGAAGATGCTGTGGGATTATTAGATTTTCCAATCAATATGTTAAATCGAGTTTTGTATCTCGAAGGGGAATACACCCCGCTGGGTAGCACGGCTCCGGTGGCATTCACGCTTGATGTGGCAAAAACGCCGCGTCCGAAACGTTTGCGACTGACCACCCCGCTTACTTTGTCAGAAAGTGCCCCCTCGGCAACCATTGGATTCGTGACACAATATGATCGTTGGTTTGATGCGGTGGATTTTTCTCAATTAAATCAAGATAGTCAAATTGATTGGGTGCTCAACAATATTACCGCGAGTTTTAAAATCAAATCGTTTTGATTCAAATTTGCCAATGATTTTCAACTAGAAACCATCGGACAGTTTTTTATTATCATTTATGAAATCAATCGGTTGAAATCTAAATAAAATTTTAAAACTGTCCAACTGTTTGTTTCATAAACGATTATAAGCCCGCTAATCTTTCTTTTCTAATAAACGCGGCATCAATTCCACCAAGTTACAGGGACGAGTGCGCGCATCTAATTGTTCACAAATGAGTTTATCCCACGCGGTTTTACACGCGCCTGATGAACCCGGCACACAAAATAGATAAGTGCCATTCGCAACTCCTGCAACTGCCCGTGATTGTAGAGTTGAGGTGTTAATTTCTTGATAAGACAATGCTCGAAATACTTCGCCAAATCCTTCAATTTCTTTATCAAACAATGGCTTGATTGCCTCTGGTGTGCCATCCCGTCCCGTCAACCCCGTCCCGCCGGTGCTAATCACCACTTGCACGGCATCATCAGCAATCCATTGTGAGACAACTGCTCGAATTTTATACATATTATCGGGCACGATCACTTTTGCTGCCACCCGATGCCCTGCTTGCGTCAGTCGTTCCACTAAAACTTTTCCTGATGTGTCATTTTCCTCAGTGCGAGTGTCTGAAACGGTTAAGATAGCGATATTTAACGCAATAAAGTCGCGCGTTTCTGAGTCATGAATGTGAGACATAAAATTCCTTGTTCGTTTATAATGTCAAAATTATTTATCATAACACATTCACTGAAACTAACTCCCATGTCTGAAACGATTGTTATTGTCCACGGTTTATGGATGAATCCCGCGGTGATGTGCCCACTGGGTTGTTACTTGTCTCATTACAATTTTACAGTGCGATATTTTTGTTATTCTTCAATGCGTTCCACGGTACTTGAAAACACGCATCGCTTACAGAGCTTTCTAACCACGATGAAGCGTCAAAAAATTCATTGGGTTGGACATAGTTTAGGGGGAATTATGATTCGACAATTGTTCACAGAATTTCCATCGCAACCGCCGGGGCGGATTGTCACCTTGTGTACTCCCCATCAAGGCAGTCAAGTTGCAAAATCTTTGGCAAACAGTAAATTAGGAAGTTGGATGTTGGGAGGCAGTTTGCACGGGGGCTTGTTGGGAGATGTCCCAGAATGGCATGGACAACGAGAATTAGGGAGTATTGTCGGGACATTAAGTTTGGGATTGGGACAAATCGTGACCTCGCTGCCTTTTCCTAATGATGGAACGGTCAGCGTGTCTGAATGCCAACTTCCTCATATCACAGATTATTTAGAGTTACCCGTCGCACACATGGGGATGCTATTTTCCCTCCCAGTTGCCCGACAAACTGCCCAGTTTTTGCGTGATGGACATTTTTATCACTCGAATCAATCATAAAGTTTTTAATGCACATCTCAGAATCACGTTGGCTTTTAGCAATGATTTAGGAGGATTATCAATATGGATTTAACACCTTATCTGAAACTTATTACCGAAAAAAATGGAACTGATCTCTTTGTCGTCTCGGGGCAACCGGTCAAAATGCGCTTAGAGGGACAAGATAAACCGGTTGGCAAGGCAATTCTTACCGCGGACATGACGAAGGCGGCGGCATTGGGCATCATGAACGATGAACAAAAAAGAGAATTTGCGAAAACTAAATCGGTCAATTTTACTTATCAACATCCTTTGGGAAATTTTGACGTTGCAGTCACGGTCGAAAATAAAGCAGTGGCTTTGACCATCTGTCCTGCGGTGGCAGTGGAAGAGGCTGTCGCTGAACCAGTCGCTGAACCAGAGGAAGAGGAAGAAGAACTGACCTTGCGCCCGAAGGAACCTGAGAAAAAACCAGAAGTTAAGCCGGCGACAGATGATGATATGGGGATTCCTCTGATTGATGCCATGGGTGTTTATGATTATTTAAAACTGATGATGGCACATGGTGGGGCGGACTTATTCGTAACAGTTGGTTCACAAATTAAAGCAAAGATTTACGGTCGAGCCCGTCCCTTGAGTAGCTTTTTCGTTACCCCAGAAATTGCTAAGGCGTGTGTGGTTTCGGTGCTGACCGATGAGCAATTGGCACAATTTGAACAAACGAAAGATTTAGACTTTGCGATCACCATGCCCGACGGCAGTGCGCGGTTTCGTGGCAATGCTTTCTTTCAGCGTAAAAACATGAGCTTAGTGATGCGTTGGATTCCTGCGGTGATTCCGAATGCGATGGATATGGAATTGCCGGAAGTATTATTGGAATTAATCATGCAAAAGATGGGCTTGCTGCTCATGGTCGGTGGCACGGGTTCTGGCAAATCAACCACCCTTGCCGCGATGGTAGATCACCGCAATGCCAACTCACCGGGACATATTTTGACCATTGAAGACCCAGTAGAATTTTCCCATCCGAACAAAATGTCCATTGTCAATCAGCGGGAAGTTGGAGTCGATACCAAAACGTATGCCACTGCGATTAAAGCCTCCTTGCGTGAAGCTCCGGACGTGATTTTGATCGGTGAAATTCGGACGGAAGAAACGATGGAAGCCGCGCTTGAACTCGCAAATACAGGGCATTTGTGTATTTCCACCATGCACGCCAACAATGCCAACAAAGCTCTTGAACGTATTCTCAACATGTTTCCCACTGTCAAGCACAAATCCCTGCTCATGGATATGTCTGCGAATATTCGAGCGATTATTTCCCAACGCTTGATTCCGGATGTGCGGGGCAAGCGGGTCGCAGCAATTGAAATTATGGTGAATAATCCATCAATTGCAGATTTGATTTTGAAAGGAAATTTACCAGAAATCAAGGATGCGATGAAAAGTAGCGGTTCTAAGGGCATGAAAACTTTTGACGACGCGCTGTATGATTTGTACAAAGCAGGAAAAATCAGTTTGGAAGAAGCGTTAAAAAGTGCCGATTCGCGCAACGACTTGGAAGGACGGATTAGTTTCGGATAACGGAAAGGGTTGTTTGTTGTCTGAATCAGAATTGACAAAATTTTAGAATTTTCAGAATAATGGCGCAACTATTTTCGAGACCGAAACCATTTTTGGATTTCATTCTGCCAATTCTAAAATTTTGATTCAGACCGAAAATTCGATAGTGCTATAGAACCGATTTGACATCTTTAAGCCATGTAGATTAAGCTGTTTCTATTTTC
>DYNO01000239.1 GCA_020721025.1 Thiomargarita sp.
CAAGGTGTATTTTGACTCCCTCTATTATCTCACCTTTTAACAACTCAATGTACTACATCATCTTGCTAATCACTGTTATGAACCTCTATCAATGATGGTAAACGACTGATTTCAGTCACAGGAAGTCAATGTTAGACAAGTTCAGAATTCAGTCGTTTGGTGATTCAGTCGTATATAGCTATATTGAACTAAATCTAGCTATTTTGGTAACAGGAACTAACTCATACTTTGTGGTCAACTCAGTCTGAACATTCGCCAATTGTTGCAGTTGAAAAAATAGCGATTCCAACATTTTCGCAATAAGATAACGCAAAACCAAATTTGTCCACGTACTCACCGCTGCCAATAATCGCCAGTAAAAACTGATTTCAGAAAAATACCGGGTAATCAAGCTCACCATGAAATTGATTGTGTTCACTAACAGTTCAAACGCATTACCAATCAACCACTTCAAGCCACGTAGGATGCGCACCAATACAATCAATCCCAACAAGATAGGAAGTACCAAAATTTGCAGAAAAATGTTGCCACCGTTCAGCGCGCTGTCCATCAAATTCTGTATCAATTGCATGAACAAAGTCAGCAGATTATCAACGGAATACTGTTCGCGAAAACATCTTGCCTTTTCTCGCCACTGATTCAACATAAAAAACTCCTATTGACTATTATTGACTATGTTTATCATCTGGGATAAAAAAGCAACAATTTTGCCAACTCACTTCTCCTACAACGACTACAAATTTTGATTCAACAGACGCGGCAAGGTAGTCGCCAGTGCCCCAATGTTTCCTGCACCCAAGGTCAGCACAATATCCTGATCTTGCAACATATTTGATAACAAACTTGCCAATTTATCCTGTTGCGGCACAAACACCGGCGCATTGCCACTTTTCGCATGAATTGCCTGAGCCAAACTTTCACCCGTTACGCCTGCAATTTTCGCCTCGCCCGCCGCGTAAATATCCAATAAAAACAACACATCCACCTGCGCCAACACCTCAACAAATTCATCAAACAAATCCCGTGTCCGCGAATAACGATGCGGTTGAAATACCACCACCAAACGCCGCTGTTGCCAACCATCACGAATCGCTTGAAACACCGCCGCCAATTCCCGCGGATGATGCCCATAATCATCAACCAATAAAATCTCACCCTGTTGAATTTGCACGGTTTGTTTCTGAAAACGTCGCCCAATCCCGCTAAACGAATGCAATGCCCGCTGAATCGCCGCATCAGACACGCCCACTTCATGCGCAATGGTGATCGCCGCTAACGCATTGCAAACGTTATGTTTTCCCGGCAAGTTCAACGTCACATCCAACCAATACAACTGATCACGCAACACTTTAAAGCGCGTTTGTCCTTCATATTGCTGAATTTCCACTGCGCGCACGTCCGCGTCCTCAGCAAGACCATAAGTGAGCGTGGGCTTGGTAATTTCTGGCAAAATTTGCTCACGAATCACCGGATCATCAAGACACAAAATCGCCAAGCCATAAAACGGCAATTGCTGCAAAAACTCAAAAAAAGTCTCTCGTAATTTATTAAAATCATGCTGATACGTTTCCATGTGATCGGCATCAATATTTGTCACCACCGCCATCACTGGTTTTAAATACAAAAATGACGCATCACTTTCATCGGCTTCCGCCACCAAATATTCCCCAGAACCCAAACTGGCATGAGTGCCTAAGCTGTTGAGTTTACCGCCAATCACAAACGTCGGGTCTAAACCGCCCTCTGCCAATAAACTCGCCACTAAACTCGTGGTTGTAGTCTTGCCGTGTGTCCCCGCGATGGCAATGCCCTGACGAAACCGCATCAATTCACCCAACATTTCTGCTCGTGGAATCAATGGGATACGCTGTTTACGCGCTTCTTGCACTTCTGGATTATCCGCTTTCACCGCGCTGGAATAAACCACCACATCACAACCCTGCACATTTTTTTCCTCATGCCCAATTTGAACTCGCACGCCCATGCTAGTAAGTCGTTGAGTCATCGTACTTTTATGTAAATCTGACCCAGAAACGGCATATCCCAAACTGTGCATCACTTCGGCAATTCCCCCCATACCTACACCACCAATGCCGATAAAATGGATGCGTCTGCCGCGCTTAGGTAAATGATTTCGTTTCAGTTCTTTGTTGTTCATGAATGTCATCGTAACTCGAAAAAGGAAGAGAGGCTAGGAAAGATATATTTTATTTCAACCGATTGAGATTTCGCAAAAATTGCGTTATCCGGGTCACAACAGGCGAATTTGGGCAATTTTACACAAATTTCTCGAATCCTGTTACACTATTTAAAAGCGAATTGTGCATTTTAACTCAAATAAGCGAGAAATTTTATGTCCGAATCAGAAACAGAGCAAGCCACGACCCAACCCACGCCGGTATCGTCCATTGCTCCCCCCAACGCGGCAAAAGATCAACAATGGGAACGTGACGTATTGAATCGTTTGGCATTTGCAACTTTAAATGAACAACGTCGGGCGCGTCGCTGGGGCATTTTTTTCAAAGTTTTGTTATTTATTTATCTCTTTTCGCTGTTTTTCTTCATCAAGCCGGATTTAGGACAACAATTGGTAGGCACCGCGGAAGAATTTTCAAGCACCAAACACGTCGCCTTAGTTGAATTACAAGGAATTATTGCAGATGACAGTGAAGCCAGTGCCGACATCGTGATCAGCGGTTTACGTGCCGCATTTGCCGATACAAACACGGTTGGAGTCATTTTACGGGTCAACAGTCCAGGCGGCAGTCCAGTTCAATCAGGTTATATCAACGATGAAATCAAACGGTTACGTGAAAAACATCCGGAAATTCCGTTATATGCCGTGATTAGCGATATGTGCGCTTCGGGCGGTTATTACATTGCAGCGGCGGCGGATAAAATTTATGCCGATAAAGCCAGCATCGTCGGTTCGATTGGAGTGATAATGAGTAGTTTTGGATTTGTGGAGGCATTGCAAAAGCTCGGTATTGAGCGGCGTTTGCTGACAGCGGGTGAACATAAAGCGTTTTTAGACCCGTTTTCGCCGCAAAAGGATGAAGATGCTGCTCATGTGAAAACTTTGTTGAATAATATTCACCAACAATTTATCGACGTGGTGAAAAAAGGACGGGGCGAACGATTGAAAATTGATGAGAATCCGCAACTATTTTCTGGCTTGGTGTGGACGGGCGAACAGGCGGTGCAATTGGGCTTGGTGGATGCGTTGGGAAGCAGCAGTTTTGTGGCGCGTGAGGTGCTGAAAACTGAAAAAGTGGTTGATTTTACTGCGAAACCCAATTATTTTGAAAAATTCGCCGAAAACTTTGGCAGTGCAATGGCGAATCGTTTGCAACAAAGCGGTTTATTCAGTGGTAAAGTTCAGTAATCAGTTGGATTTCACTGAATCATTGGTGACTTGTCTGAACCGTAATTTGCTTAATTAACATGATTTACATAAATAATTACGTTAATTATGAAAATTAGGTAAATTATGGTTTAAATTCAAAAATTACGTTAGCAATGGATGAAAATCAATGGCTACCCAACGCTTAAAAACTCCGCCAACAAAAAGTGCTTTGTTGCAATTGAAACGCAAAGTTGCTTTTTTAGAACAAGGACATACGCTATTAGAACGCAAAAAAGAATTGTTGACTCGATTGGTGTATGAACGCTTGAAACAATATCGAGAATTGCGTCAAGAGGCGAAATTGGCTGTGAAACGGGCATATCATTGGCTGAGTGTGGCACATATTCGCATGGGAACGCCGGCATTGCATCAAGCGGCAATTGGGTTGACTCCTCCATTGGAAATCAATATCTTACCGCGTAGCAGCATTGGGGTGGAATATCCTTCGGTGAGTGCGAAACGTTTGCCATTGCAACCGGTTGGTTTATTAGGCACAGATAGCAGTTTTGATGAGGCTCGGCAACAATTGGCGAACATGGTGATTTTACTCGCAAAATTGGGTGAAGCGGAAACAGCATTGTGGCGATTATTGGAAGAGCAACGCAAAACGCAGAAGCGAGTGAACGCATTGAAATATAACGTGATTCCGAAATATCGTGCGACGATTCATTTTATTCATTCCAGTTTGCAGGA
Organism: Thiomargarita sp.; assembly: GCA_020721025.1. Lineage (GTDB taxonomy): Bacteria > Pseudomonadota > Gammaproteobacteria > Beggiatoales > Beggiatoaceae > DYNO01. The sequence goes on from DYNO01000239.1 coordinate 4,100, forward strand.
AGAAGAACGCAATAGTTTGTTTCAAATCAAAATTTTACGAGAACAGGGATTGGGAACGAATGAATAGTACACCGAACCGGAGATAAGCGGGGTTAA
>DYNO01000240.1 GCA_020721025.1 Thiomargarita sp.
GCTGTTCAGATGAAAATAGAAACAGCTTAATCTACATGGCTTAAAGATGTCAAATAGGTTCTATAATGAGCGTGTTTCATTCAAGAATCCACCCATTCACACTGGTGAGTTGACCCAGTTTCACTGTTGATGGTACACAGTTATAATTGATTGTGAATGAGATTCTATCAGTAGGAAGGATTTTAAACACGTAACTCAAACGTTCGGTTATAATTCACGATGTAACTACCAAATACCAGCGGGTCGGTGACATGAATGAAATTATATTTTTAGTTGAAGAAGCGGCTGAAGGTGGTTTTATTGCCAGAGCTTTAGGGCATTCAATCTATACCGATGCAGACGAACTCACTGATCTTCATGCCAATGTGCGAGATGCTGTAGCGTGTCATTTTGAGCCGACAGAAAAACCTAGTATTATTCGTTTGCATCCTACCACTTGATCTCAATAATTTACTGTTGATGGTACACACTCATGACAGACACGGTTAAAGAAGTTCAAGCTGTTTGTAACAATATCAAATTTCTACGCCAATTTAGGAAATTATCTCAAGAAGCGATGGCAGAAAAATTGGATTTATCTGTGAACGCTTATGCGAATATGGAACGTGGAGAGAGTGATATTACCCTCAACCGTTTATACAAAATATCACAAATATTAGAAATTAATTTGCCGCAGTTACTTGGTTTAGATGAAAAAGGAGTATTGTATTTAATAGGAAATTATACCGTTCATACACAACAACATGCACAGTTTACCGGTTCCCTCCTTACTTGCCCTCTCGAACCCTCCTCACTCAAAGTTGACCTAGAAAAATCCCAACTTCTGCTTGAACAAAAAGACAAAGAAATCCACTTATTACAACAGCAAATTGATGCTCCGTCCTGCAGGTGGGGGTGAATTCTCTATAAATTGGAGTGGTGGTCAGAACATCTCAACAAGCTACCCGCATCAAATCTCAATCCACATCACTATCCAAATAATTGGAATAAAATGTTCTTCCCACGATTCATCGCAAATTGAACACACCTCATTCATGTCATACACCCATCAACCTGTTTTGCTCACAGAAGTTATTGATTATCTGAATATTCAACCCGATGGAATTTATTTAGACGGCACTTTTGGGCGCGGAGGACACAGCCGAGCGATTTTAGAACATTTATCAACGCGTGGTCAATTGATAGCTTTTGACCAAGACCCTGAAGCCGTTGAAGTTGGTCAAGCTCTGGCAGCGACCGACCCGCGCTTTCAAATCATTCACACGCCCTTTATCAATCTTAAACAACAGCTTGAATTATTAGAACTTTTAGGCAAGATCAACGGCATTTTATTAGATTTGGGCATGTCATCGCCACAATTGGATAACAGCGAACGAGGGTTCAGTTTTCTACGAGCCGGACCGCTTGATATGCGAATGAACCCGCAACACGGTCAAAGTTTACAAGATTGGTTGACCACCGCCAAAGAAACTGAAATTATGAATGTACTCAAAGACTTTGGTGAAGAACGCTATGCCAAACGGATTGCCCGTGCCATTGTACAAGCCCGCGCCACGCAACCCTTGACCACGACGGTGCAACTCGCTGAAATTATTGCAACAGCGCATCCCGCTTGGGAAAAAGATAAACATCCCGCGACTCGTGCTTTTCAAGCCTTTAGAATCTTGATTAATCAGGAATTAGCGCAATTGACGCAGGTATTACCACAGATTTTAGAAGCCTTGACCGTCGGCGGGAGAATTGCCATTATCAGTTTTCATTCATTGGAAGATCGGATTGTCAAACGCTTTTTTCGTGACGGTGCGCGGGGCGACGATTTCCCCTTAGATTTACCAGTCACTGTCGCGCAATTGCATCCCCGTTTAAAAATGATAGGAAAACCCATTTATCCGTCTGACGCAGAAATTCAACACAATGTTCGCTCCAGAAGTGCCGTGCTACGAGTGGCGGAAAAATTATAATTAATTGATTATTATTAAAATAGTCCGTCAGTATTATTTTTTTGCGAAAAGTATGACAACCACGCGCAGCGGTGTTAAAATCATCCATCATTCAACATTCATACATCGGAGGATTCATGCACATCGCTGACGGAGTTTTAAGCGCGCCCGTTTTGATCACCGGAATTGCCCTCAGTATTGCTGGAGTTGGATACGGTTTACAACGGCTTGATTATGAACGTATTCCTCAAGTTGCGGTTCTGAGTTCAGCATTTTTTGTCGCCTCCTTGATTCATTTACCCATTGGATTTTCAAATATCCATCTCATCCTCAACGGCTTACTTGGTTTAATTTTAGGTTGGGCGGCATTTCCGGCATTGGCTATCGCATTGTTTTTACAAGCTATCTTATTTGGATTTGGTGGCATCAGTAGCTTAGGGGTCAATGTATTTAACATGGCATTGCCTGCAATCCTTTGTTTTTACTTATGTCATCACGCTGCCCGCCGCGCCCAACACGAATCTTTGCAATTTCTCTACGGATTCCTTGCTGGATCGCTTGCCATCATTTTTTCCACCTGCTTGATTGCATTGAGTTTATTTCTATCTGGCGAAGGTTTTATTCGGCTCATTCAACTCATGTTCCTTGCACATATTCCCGTCATGATTGTCGAAGGCATCATCACTGGATTCATTATCGTATTTCTGCAACAAGTCCGTCCCGAATTACTCGCTGCACCGGTGCCATCATGCGATTAAATTTCTATGTCAAGCTATTGATTACTTTGCTATTTCTGAATTGGTTGCCCGCTGTCCACGCCCATAAAGTGAAATTATTTGCCACCGTGATCGGCGATAAAATTGAAGGTTATGTCTATTTCCCTGGTGGTGAACGGGCTCAATCAGTCACTGTCAAAATCACTTTTATCGACAATCGGTTAGTCGAAACGGTGACAACAAATGAACATGGGGAATTTCAATTTCACGTCAAATGTCGGGCAACCTATCGTCTGATTGCTGACATTGGGGAAGGACATTTTGCCGAATACATCATAGATTCCAATGAGTTAAGCGATTCCTTGCCCACCTTGGCGACAGAAAAACAACCCGCAGTTTCTGCTCCTCCCGCTGCGATGAATCAAGAAAACCAATCATTTTCGCAACAGCAATTGATTGATTTAATAGAAAAATCCGTGAGTAAACAGTTGAAACCACTCCGTGAACAGCTTGAAGCCTATCAAGAGAAGATTTTCATTCATGATGTGTTGGGCGGGGTGGGCTACATTTTTGGCGTGATGGGATTATTATTTTACATCGCAAAACGGCGAAGTCACTGATAAATAACTCATTTTTCAATTATACGAGGAATATTGATGCGTATCTTACTTTTTTGGCTTATCAGCCTTTATTCTGCTCTTGCTTTTGGACATTTTCAAGCCTTATTGCCCAGCACCGATATTGTGTCGCAAGGTAAAAAATCGTTGGAATTGAAACTGTTGTTTACCCATCCGATGGAACAAAGTTTAATGTCAATGGCAAAACCCACGCAATTCGGGGTGCTGATTGATGGAAAAAAACACGATTTACTGGACACTTTGAAGCCGCAGCAGCAACAGGGAAAAACCTTTTACACTGCCACTTATCCGATCAAAACGCCGGGCGATCATATTTTCTACGTTGAACCTGCGCCTTACTGGGAACCTGCTGAAAATAAAATGATTATTCACTACACTAAAGTCATTGTGGATGCGTTTGATGCCCAAGTAGGTTGGGATGCTATGGTTGGTTTTCCGGTGGAAATTGAGCCGCTGGTTCGCCCTTATGGTTTGTGGACTGGAAATTTATTTCAAGGGATTGTGAAAAAACATGGGCAACCCGTTCCTTTTGCAACGATTGAAGTGGAATATTTCAATGAAAACAAAAAGATAATTCCGCCTTCTGAGCCCTTTGTGACGCAGGTGATTCGCTCAGATGCCAATGGGGTATTCAGTTACGTGATGCCGATTTCTGGATGGTGGGGTTTTGCTGCCCTGCTTGATGGCGATAAACTGCTGAAAAATCCAGAGGATAAAGAAGTTTCTGTGGAATTGGGTGGCTTGATGTGGGTTCATGTGGCGACAACGTTGTCTCCCTAATGAAAATGATTAGACCGATCCTAAAAAGTTATGAATTGTTCGGACAAGATGTGCGAATGATTCTCCCTTTGTTCACGTCGTCAACACAACTGCTTGATTACTCAAGTCTTACGTCATTCTT
>DYNO01000241.1 GCA_020721025.1 Thiomargarita sp.
CAAAAAATACTCTGGTATTATCACCCCATTCTACACATCATTTAGGAACACTATACTGTACCTGTAGTTGAAATCTCAATGAAATTTTAAACCTGTCCGAGCCAATTATCGAGGTGGTTGTCAAATAAAGATTTTTAACCTATCTATTCACGCTATTTAACTCATCTTAGGTAGTTTCATGATACAATTTCATTGTCGCTACTTGAATTATGAAAAATACCCAACTTTGCAACGGGTGTTTGTTTCCATCCAACAGACCTATATAAAATAATGGATATTGCTGCCATCCAATCCCTCGTTCAAGAAGATATGCAGGCGGTCAATGAGTTAGTGTTGGCGCGTTTGCACTCTGAAGTCGCTCTCATCAATCAACTCGGACATTACATCATTAACAGCGGTGGCAAACGGTTACGCCCCATGTTGTTGCTACTCAGCGCCCGCACTTTTGGCTATTCTGGTTTGCACCATCTGACGTTAGCCGCGGTGGTTGAATTTATTCATACAGCGACATTGCTACACGATGACGTGGTGGACGCTTCAGAATTGCGACGGGGACGGCAAACCGCGAACAGTTTGTGGGGCAACGAGGCGAGCGTGTTAGTGGGAGATTTTTTATATTCCCGCGCATTTCAAATGATGGTCGAAATCAATAAGATGCAAGTGATGGAAATCTTATCCGATGCGACAAATATCATTGCAGAAGGCGAAGTTTTGCAATTGCTGAACTGTCACGATCCAGACACCACAGAAGAAACCTATTTACAAGTCATTCGTTCCAAAACAGCAAAATTGTTTGAAGCCGCGGCGCAATTGGGTGCGGTCATTAGCGATCAGCGGGTTGAATATGAACAAGCGATGGCAATTTACGGAATGCACTTAGGAACAGCATTTCAAATTGTCGATGATGTGCTTGATTACAGTGCGACAAAAGAAGAAATGGGCAAAAATGTTGGCGATGATTTGGCAGAAGGTAAGCCCACGCTCCCGCTAATTTACGCGCTAAAACACAGTGATCTCGCCAAACAACAACAATTACGTGACGCAATCACTCAAGGCGGTCGGGAACACATCAATGTGGTACTTGACGCAATTACTGCCACCAATGCGATTCATTATACCCTAGAATGTGCCAAACGAGAAACCGAGAAAGCCATTGCTGCTCTTGAAATTTTGCCAAATTCACCCTACAAAGAAGCTCTGCGTTCGCTCGCCCAATTTTCGGTTCAGCGTTCCTACTGACATCACTAACTTTGTAGTGTAAATCAGCCATCATCAACGCAATCATTGACACAATCCTGCGGCATCCATCATCCTGCGGCATCCATCCATCACGATATCATCGAAGAATTCGCCATTGTATTCTGCTATAATAGCAATTTATCTACACTCGCCACAATGAAGTAGAGCGAAACAACCAAATAAATCTGTATCTTAATCAAACAAGTCGGAGATTTCTTGTGGGAAGGCGAATTGCGATAGTAGAAGATGAGCCAGCGATTCGAGAAAATTATGCAGCGGTGCTCCGTCGGCAAGGCTATGAAGTCAATACCTATTCTAATCGACGCGATGCCATGCAAGTATTCACAGTCCGTTTGCCAGAACTGGTACTGCTTGACATTGGTTTAGAAGATGAAGTCGAAGGTGGCTTTGATTTATGTCGTGATATTCGGGCGATGTCACAACATTTACCAATTATTTTTCTCACCGCGCGGGACAGTGAGTTTGACATGGTGCTGGGTTTACGGCTCGGAGCGGACGATTATCTCACCAAAGATATCAGTATGCCGCATTTACTGGCGCGCATTGCCGCGTTATTTCGCCGGATTGAAGCCTTATTATCCCCCATTTCCAGTGATAATATCGTACAGCGTGGTTCCTTGATGATTGATAGTCAACGCCTTACTGCAACATGGAAGGGCACGCAAATCGAATTGACTTTAACCGAATTTTGGGTGGTTCACGCCCTGTCGCGCTATCCGGGACATGTCAAACATCGCGAACAATTGATGCACGAAGCCAATGTTCAAGTCGATGACAGCACCATTACTTCCCATATCAAACGGATTCGGAAAAAATTTGCAGCCATCGATCCCGATTTCTCTGCGATAGAAACCGTGTATGGCATGGGTTATCGTTGGAATATCGACAGTTAATCAATCAGAATTTTAGCGTACCACCGATTCAATTGCCCCCTGATCCCTACCCAATTGAAAGAAGCAACATGCACACAACTTGTATTTCTACCGAAGTCACCACACGTCATGATTGGCAATTAGCCGAGGTTGCCGCGTTATTTTCTTTACCGTTCAACGAATTAATTTTCACCGCGCAATCCATTCACCGCCGACATTTCGATCCCAATCACATTCAACTCAGCACCTTGTTAAATATCAAGACTGGGAAATGTTCAGAAGATTGCGGCTATTGTGCCCAAAGTGTTCGCTTCAATACCCATTTGACGGAAGAAGATTTGCTCGAACCGCTGGACGTTGAACGCGCCGCGCAACACGCTAAAGAGGCTGGAGCGACTCGGTTTTGTATGGGGGCTGCATGGCGCAGTCCGAAACCTAAAGATTTTGCTAGAGTTTTAGAAATTGTGCAGCGGGTGAAAGCCACCGGATTGGAAGCCTGCATGACCCTGGGTATGCTGAATGATTCACAAGCCCATCAATTAAAATCGGCGGGATTGGATTATTACAACCATAATTTAGACACTTCGCCGGAATATTATCAAACCATTGTCTCAACCCACCGTTATCAAGACCGCTTGAATACATTGAAAAAAGTGCATCACGCAGGGATTAAAATCTGTTGTGGCGGCATTATTGGCATGGGAGAGACGCGCGAAGATCGGCTTAAGTTTTTATTAACGTTGGCAAATTTACCCGCGCATCCGGACAGTGTCCCCCTCAATCAATATATTCCCATTGCCGGTACCCCGCTGGCTAACAGTCAACCGATTGATATATTTGAAATTGTGCGTTGTATTGCTGTCGCGCGCATTTTGATGCCACGTTCTTACGTCAGATTAGCCGCTGGACGGACGGAAATGAACGATGCGTTACAAGCCCTGTGTTTTCTTGCCGGCGCAAATTCAGTCTTTTACGGTGACAAACTGTTAACAACTGAAAATCCGACGGTAGAACAAGACAAGCAATTATTCAATCGCTTAGGTTTGCATACTTCATGAGATTTATTGATTTATTTGCCGGAATTGGCGGCTTTCGTTTGGCTCTGACTCATCTGGGAGCGACCTGTGTGTTTTCCTCAGAGTGGGATAAATATGCAGCCCAGACATATCTTGCTAATTTTGCAGAAGTTGTTGCAGGAGATATTCGTCAAATTGAGGCGGAGAAACTTCCCGATCATGATATTTTGTGTGCTGGATTTCCATGTCAACCGTTTTCTATCGCAGGGGTGAGCAAAAAAAACGCGTTGGGGCAGAAACATGGTTTTGCTGACGAGAAACAAGGAAATTTATTTTTTGAAATTATTCGTATTGTAAAACACAAGCGTCCTAAGATTCTGTTTTTAGAAAATGTAAAAAATCTCAAGGGTCACGATTGTGGCAATACATGGAATGTGATTGAAATGCTGCTGCGAGAGTGTGGTTACGAAATTTTTTCTGAAATTATTGATGCAAAACATTATGTTCCACAACATCGGGAACGAATTTTTATTGTCGCTTTCGAGAAAAGTCAGTTTCAGGGCATTGAATTTAGATTTCCCGCCCCGCCCCCTAAACGTTTATATGAATTGTCGCAACTGCTTGAAACGACTGTACCTGAGAATTACACGCTGACTGATAAATTGTGGAATTACTTATTTCAGCGCAGAATAATTCAAGAAAATAAAGGCAATGGCTTTGGATATGGTTTAATTAATCCCGCCAAGGATGAATATACCAGAACGCTAAGTGCCCGATATTACAAAGATGGTTCGGAAATTTTAGTTGAACAACCCGCTAAAAATCCCCGTCGCTTGACTCCGCGTGAATGCGCTAGATTACAAGGTTTTCCAGAGGATTTTGAAATTGTTGTTTCTGACACTCAAGCCTATCGACAGTTTGGAAATTCCGTTGTTGTTCCAGTAGTTACAGCAATTTATGCCCAATTACTTAAAACCATTGAAGCATATCATCATGGTTTAGCCCGCAAAGAACAA
>DYNO01000242.1 GCA_020721025.1 Thiomargarita sp.
TTTTCTCATTCCCACGTCGGCGCATCAAAGCCATTGACTTAAGGAAAAATAGGCAAAAACGGATGTTATTCAAGAACTCAAACAACGAAATTTCACCAAACACTGTCATAATGAGAAATTATTTTAAATAAAACAAAGAGTTCCTCGTTCCAATGCGCCGCGTTGGAATGCAGCCCAGACGCTCCGCGTCACGAGTGATGATTTTTAACTGATTGCTTTTTATCATCTTGATGAAAAATTGTTCTCCGATTGACAATCAATAGCGGATACAAATCATTGAACTCATCAAATTTGAACCGGTGACGCGGAGCGTCCGGGCTGCATTCCAACGCGGCGCATTGGAACGAGGAACTCTTTGTTTTATTTGATAAAATTTAGCATATCGTCATTGACTGTGAGCGAGCCGAAAATATTTCTAACGGATTTATTTGAATTATAACAATTTCTGTAACTTGGAGCGAAATTGTTCTGCATTCATAAAACCCACAACTCGATGATTTTTTTGCTCCACCCCCGCGGCGAAAAACATGACGACCGGAGGACCCACAAGGTTAAAACGTTGATATAACGCCTTATCTTGGGCATCATTGGCAGTTACGTCAGCGCGCAACAACACAAAATTTGGGAATAATTGCTGCACTTTGTCATCGCCAAACGTCCACTGTTCCATTTCCTTGCACGAGATACACCAATCAGCGTAAATATCTAATATTACTGGCTTTTGACCTGCCTGTGCGAGTGCTTGTTCCAATTCTGTCAATCCCTTAATTGCTTGAAACTGAGCCATCTGATGAGGCGTGTTTTTGCTGCTCAACGATAATTTTTCTAATGGCTGCAATGGGTTAGTTGCACCACTTGCCGCGCCGATCATCAATAAAATGCCGTAGATTAATAGCACAATCCCCAAACCTTTACGCAGTTTGAGCCATCCCAAATATTCGCCGTGTACATGGTGGCGTGATTGCCAGTCGTGGGGAAGCGGATGGGGCAAATTTTTGTTATCGATCAATGAGTCAACTGCGCCCAAAAATACCGAAGACACGATGAGCAATGCCGACCATAACAGTAAAATGATTGGCGGTGGCAAAACTCGCTCCACCATCCAAATCGCTACACCTAGTAAGATTACACCAAACACTGATTTGACTTGGGTCATCCACCCGCCCGCCTTGGGAAGCAGATGTCCGGCGGAAGTGCCGATGAGGAGTAACGGCGCGCCCATGCCTAAGCCCATGAAAAATAATGCGAAACCACCCAGCAATGCGTTCCCAGTGTGTCCGATATACATCAAAGCCCCTGCCAATGGTGCTGCAACACAGGGTCCCACAATCAACGCCGATAAAATACCCATGACTGCCACGCCTAACCAGTTTCCCCCGCGTTGTTTGCTACTTAAATGGGTTAAACGACTTTGTAAACCGGAGGGCAATTGCAGTTCGTAAAAGCCAAACATGGAGAGCGATAATATGACAAAGATCAGTGCGAAAGTGATTAAAACATAAGAACTTTGCGCGGCAATTTGTAAATTTTCACCGATTAAGCCAGCAATCACGCCCGCCCCCGCATAAGTGAATGCCATCGCTAACACGTAGATCAGCGATAAGGTGAAGGCTCGATATGGAGTAATTTTGTTCCCTTCTCCCACGATGATGCTTGATAAAATGGGGATCATGGGAAACACGCAGGGCGTAAATGCAAGTAGCAACCCGAATCCAAAAAATACGAGCAAAATGTAACTGACGCTGGCATTTTCAAGCAAGGTGATAATTTGATCAGTTTCTGATAATTCAATGGGTTGCGAGGTTGTGATTGCAGGCGGGAGCGCGGCAGAGGTGGCATCTAAGGGAAGATTTAATGTTTTTTCCGTCGGCGGATAACACAGTCCACTGTCAGCACAGCCTTGATATGTTACTGATACTTCTAATTTTTTTAAATCTTGTGTTTCTGAGATAGGTATTTTAATTTCAATAAAACGGTGGTACACCTCAGTTTTGCCGTAAGTCGGGTCTTCTTTAATTTCTCCCGCGGGCATCTGCATGTCACCGAGCTTACCGCCATTGTTCAGCACAAAGTGGAATTTTTGACGATATAAATAATAACCATCGGCAATCTGCCAGTAAGCGACCAATGTTTGTGAATTTTCTAAGCGCAACGATAACTTGAATGCCTCATCTGCGGGCAAAAATTTGTCTGCACCGCGCACCGTCTCTGGCGTATTTTTGAGTAATTCGGTGAGTTGGGGGCTGTCGGTGAGTTTGAGTTGCTGAATATCAAAATTCTGGGACGCGTCATTGGATGTGTCAGCAGCGAACACGTAACCACTGAGGATGAAGCAAATAAGTAGATAAATCCCTGTTTTCATAGCAAGTGGATATGGTTGATTCAATGGGTGACGGTGTGGTTTAGTTAGGATAAATGGCGACAAGTGCTGATAAGCATCAGATTATTTTGAGATAAACGCCAGCCCTAAGTATCTTCTAAACAATGGTTCGGACAGTTTCAAAATTGTATTTTAATACCTATCGGTCATCGAATGAGCAAAACAACTATGACTGATTGATTTTAATCAATGGTTGTAGAAAACTGTCCGAACTATTGCTAAAAACACTTGATTATTTGACAGGTGACAGGCAAATTATAATTTCCCTTCCTTACGTTTGGAAAACAACAACGCAGTTGCCCAACTGAACAGGGTCAGATTTTCAGAATGTCCTTTTTCTAACGTAAGTCGGATTTTTTCGAGTTCCGCCATGTATTTATGATGTTCCTGTTCCACTCGACGACTGTATTCTTCAATAGACTCTTGCAATGATTCTTGAGCTTTAGTCAATTTTTCAGCGGGAGGGGTCGCATCAGGTCGAATTGGGGGATTTTGCTTTTGGATGCGCGCCAAGATGTCCACCGCCTTGACACCATCAAAATCATAGGTTTGCTGCAATGGTGTGTCGTAATGATTCATTGAATTTAATGGCGCGACTTCGGAAACTTCAGTTTGCTGAAAGTTTTTCTCCGCTTCCCAATACCGATGCAATTTACTCGGTTGGCGGACAATATACTGAATTAACGCTTCTATCGCTTCGACACCTACTTGTTGCATAGTAATACAGGGAAAATGAACTCTTCCCAATACGCCATTATTTCCCATGCCGCCGGCATTCGTGATTGTCAGTCGAAAACTTTTGCCATCTGGATTTCCAACAAATTCAAACTTTACCTTAACTACCGGTTGCAGCGTAAACAGCATTTTAACACTGCCATCTTCACAGGGACGTTCCACACATTCGTATTTCAAGCTGTATTCTTTCAGACGTTCTTGGAGATTAATTCGATGCGTGCAATCGTTGGGATGGCGAAATTCGACGTGCTGGATTGCCACCGGATTTTCTGTTGTACATTGATAATACAGACTAAAATCAGCCAGTCGCCCGGCTTTATTGCTCGTGATAATGTGATAATCTATCTGTCGCCCCCGAATCGAACCAAACGCACTCGCCCCAATTTGTGCCAGATGATACTTAACTTCAGGCATACACAGATGACGAGTTTTTTCAGATTGTTGTAACCGTTTGTCATTTAACAGTTTTATCAACTGATTCAAGTAATCCCGCACTCGGTGCAATACTGGCGTTAATTCCTGTTCATAACAACGATCCGCCTCGTTTTCATCCTCACGTTTTTTGCGCTCAATTGCCACAATGCGATCTAATTCATGTTGCAACTCACCAAGCGTTTCTGTGACTTCTAAGGTTTCATTCATCATTCAGCAATCCTCCGGGTGATTTCAGTCATCACAATGGTCAATTTTGCCAACTTTTGTCGAGGGATATCTTGCAAGAATTTACAGTCACTTGGAATTTATTTTCTTGAAAATCAATAAGTTATGTAGTTAGCTCATTGTAAACATGTCAGAAAATCCATTCATGACACTTTATCAACTGTATCATTCTGAAAGAAATTTGGTGATGCTACACTTGTCAGGTTTCAATCAATTGATTTGACTGACCACCACCAGAAATTTGTGGTATGAAAAAGTTGGACATGGCATTTTTAACCATATCAATATAGAACCGGTTTGACATCTTTGACATCTTTAAAACCGAAGTTTATACTAAAAAAGCATTGACAGGTAAAGCATGTCATATTAGAATCCTCGCCACGACTGA
>DYNO01000243.1 GCA_020721025.1 Thiomargarita sp.
AGACTTGTTCCAAATGCGGAGCAAAGAAAGAAAATTTGACATTAGCAGATAGAATTTTCAGTTGTGATTGTGGGTTAGTCATTGACCGAGATTTAAATGCTGCAATCAATCTGAATAACTATAGTTAGTTGTTAGATAGTTAGAGTCGCGACCAGAATCAGCGAGACTTTAAACGCACGTAAGAGTCATTTAAGACTTGAGTTATCAAGCAGTGATGTTGACGACGTGAATAACGTTTGGTTTTCTACAAACGCTTAACGATATTTTTAAACTTTACTTTTTTACTGAGTTTGAAGATGTCAAATCGGTTCTATAGAACTGACTTTTCTTCAAACCCAGATAGAGCCAAACTTGTTAGAAAAATCAAAATTTAATTGATTAATTTTACTGATAACTTCTCAGAGATTGGCGAAAACTATTGATGATTTACCTGCACTATTCACCTTGGTTAAGAATTTAGCACGGAAATGTATGCAAGTTAAGCAACTGAAAACTCCTAGGGCACGAAATAACCCCGCACGCACTTCCCTGCAAAACTATTTTGAGCGGATTTCCAATAGCTTAGAGGATAGAATCCCAGAATACTTGCTGATGAAGAAGTACGCGCGCATCTATGGTGAATCGCAAAAATTGTTGGAAATTGAACGTACCATTGACATTGCCGCGGGAAGCATTTATGAAATTAATTTGGATGAAAAAGGCTTGGTTTGCACTGGGTTAGAACAGGCAGCGCGGTTGCTCAACGATAAAAATGCGTTATTAAAGCGCACGTTGCAAGGAAAAAATCCCGCGGAACAAACCACCAAGCTCATTCAGCATGTCACCGCGCACATTCAAAAAATTGTCACCAGTTTACAGTATATTACGCGTAGTATCGCTCGAATTAATGAAATTACTCCCATCGTTAAAGCACTTCTTAAAACTAAAGACAAAGAAAATTACGGGGAAAATCCGCTTTTAATTGAAATTTCCAATGCGCTAAAAAAAAACATTGAAGAACCTTGTTTAACTGAAATTCGAGAATTGATGGAAAAATCGCAAATTTCTCCCGCTAAATTTGATTCTCGATTAAATTTTGAACATTTGAACGATGTCAGCGATAAATTAATCGGATTGTTGAATGATAAGTTATTGTTAGTTATCAGTATTTCTGAAACCATTATCGCAGGGATCGAAGACGACGGCATCAATGATGTGGACTCGTCAAAACGCTTGCCTGATGAACTGATGGTGCTGTTTCTCGCGTCAAGTACCCTAGATATTTTTCGTAAAATCAAAGAGATTCGTAACTGCGTTAAGAATATTTCCGACAGCATTAAAAGCTATCTGGCGGTCATGGAAAGTGGGCGATTAGAAAATAATTACAAAGCATTTTTGCTGAATGGCGAGAACAGCGTACATAACGTGGTGTCCCGTGTGATTCCCACCCAACTGAAACGCATTTTGCCAACGATTAATGAAACTGCTGCGAATTTAGATTCGATAGATTTGAAGTTAGATTTAAACACGCTCAATTTAAACAAAGTGTTACGCATGACGTATGGCTTGATCTATGAAAAGGCAAATCGGATGTGGATTAATCCATACGACCTTTGAGATGTGTAAATTACAAACTCAAGGCGTATTATTGGTTTATTTTGTGGAACGTAAAGCAGGACGGAGGTCATGCCACTTTCAACAAATTCTTACGCAACCCGGAATGACGATAAATTTTGCGCTGAATCGCTTGCTCAAAGACTTCTGTATTTGCCCAAATGTCTATTTTTTGCTTTGCCCGCGTCAATCCGGTGTAAATGAGTTCACGAGTGAGCAAGGCAGACAGTTGATTTGGTAATAACATCAACACATTATCAAATTCAGAACCTTGACTTTTATGAATTGTCATCGCATACACTGTTTCATGTTCTGGCAACCGTTGGGGCGCAAAGGCTCGCACTCCACCCTGACCATCTGGAAAATATGTCATCAGTTCTTTGTTTTTATTCCATAAAATAATCCCTACGTCCCCATTAAATAATTTCAGCGAATAGTCGTTGCGGGTGATCATCACCGGACAGCGATGATACCAACGATAGCCTAAAGTAATTCTTTTATTTACGCTAAGTTCTTGTTCAATCAGATGATTTATGCGCTCAACACCATAAAATCCTTGACGCATCGCACAAAGCACGCGAAATTGCCCAAAAATTTCTAAAATCTGTTCTGGCTCTTTGCTGGAGAAATAAGGTTCAAGTTGTTGTAAAATTTGGTTCAATAATTTTTTTTGCTGAATTTCCACTGCGTCCAATTCACGCCAAACAATATCTTTGTAATGTTTGTGGTGAATGACCTGAATCGCTTGTTTGCTATCACCTTCTTTGACGGCGGATGCCAATTGACCGATACCACTGTCTTTTTGAAATCTATAGCTTTTCTTCAATAAAACAATATGTTGCTGCAAAGTTGAATCTTCATCCGCCGGGGCGCAAATGTCACCCAATACCGTCCCCGCTTCCACAGAGGCTAATTGATCTTTATCGCCGAGCAGAATCCATCGAGCTGTTTCAGGAATTGCAGCGGCTAATTTCGTCATCAATGCCAAGTCAATCATGGATGCTTCATCAACGACAATCACATCATACGGCAATTGATTGTTTTTGTTAAATTTAAAATGAGCATTGTCATAAGCACCCAACAACCGGTGAATAGTGTAACTTTGTTGTGGAATTGCTTGTTTGACGGCGGGGTCACAATCAAGGGATTGTTTATACTGAGTAATGACTTCTTGCAACCGAGCAGCGGCTTTTCCCGTGGGGGCTGCAACGGCAATGCGTAATTTGGGATTTTGTTCTAATAACAGAGCAAGAATTTTGACGACCGTTGACGTTTTGCCCGTGCCGGGACCACCTGAAATAATACAGAAATTTTGTTCAACCGCCCGTCGCGCCGCCAATTGTTGCAATTCATCGCTGGTGGCAAATAGCCGTTGCAATCCAGCATGTAACCGGACAGAATCAACAGTCGCATTGGGTAAATGTTGGCGAATATGATGGGTGAGTTGTTGCTCGTATTGCCAATATCGGTAGAAATACAGATAATTATTATCAAGAATCAATGGCTTAAATTCGCCGGGATAACCAACAATTGAGGTCGCTCTTAACGCATGAATCCACGTACTTAAATCGGGGCAAATAATTGGAGTGACAGAATCCTGTGAAAATTGCGGAAAGGATTGATTATCATAAATCGCTAAATCTAAACAAATATGTCCTTGTGCTACCGCGTGACTGGTCATCGCCACACTGAGCAAAATGTGGTCATCTGTAGGTTGGGCTAATCGGTGCAAAAATTTGGCTAAATGGAGGTCTAAAACCGATAAAATCCCTTGTGCTTGCAAATATTCTATCGCAGTGAGCATGTCAGTTTACTTGAATCCAGTGTTGAATTGCCGCGGGCATTTTGGGGCTGGCAGGGTCGTAACCTAATAATTCTAAAAGATAACCCGGCGCGATACTGTCATGTCTGCCACAGATCATTGTCTTGATTTGTCCGATGGCGACGGTGGTCTTACCCACTTGAAACCGTTGTTCTAAATAAAGATAGCGATTATCCCAGTAGAGTAATCGGGTTGATAGGGTGTAACGTTGCAATAATCTTAATGGACAAAGGTAATTCATGTTGACCGCAATCACGCGTTTTTTCCAACGGTGGCGGCGAGTTAAGTTTGATAATCCAATACGTGTGGTAAAATCTGTCCACCCCAAATCCATCAAATTCAGGTAGCGACTGGTGTGCATCCACCCATGACAGTCAATATCTGTGGGCATGACGCGCAATTCCATCACAGATTCGTCCAATGGAGTCAACAATTCCTTGTAGCGGGCTTGAATACTGGTGGTGAGTAATCGGAAATAGAGCCGCATGATGGTTCTCTCGATTTATTGGGTTCTTTAGACATTAAATTTGTGCAGTGTAACATAAAAAAGAGGACGCGCTTTCTCGTTTGCAATTTGAAAAATGTGATGAAATTATTCTCTATTTTTAAAGAGTTTTTTTACCAGTGAACCTACATAGCCGAGAATGAGCGAAGTAATAAAGTAAAATATCCGAAGTAAAGAGATATAGAACCGATTTGAAATCTTTAATACCAAGTGAAACAGGTCTATAACCCA
>DYNO01000244.1 GCA_020721025.1 Thiomargarita sp.
TGGGTTATAGACCTGTTTCACTTGGTATTAAAGATTTCAAATCGGTTCTATACACCCCGCCACGAACGTGCTATAATCTGTGCCATTAAATCTTCACCCGGTTTTCAGACTCTCTCTTTCTATTGCCGACCTTTCCATTCTTGTTTTAGCCAAACAATCAGTTATGGTAAAAATAGAAGTGTAGTCCAATTTATCGCTTTTTGAGGTAGGAAAAGTGAATAAAGTGGTCTTTTTTCGCGCGTCCATCGTCTGATCAGCCGCAGATTTTCGTAACGATAAATGTCAGTTCTTCTTGAGCCATCTTGTTGAAAATATGAATATTAAATACAATTAAATGTATTAAATGGGTCAAATAGCTGGAGTATCTTAAAAACGTGGTGCAAATCGAAAAATTTTGGTATGAAGTTTGCTCGGTATGAAGTTTGCTCGGTATGAAGTTTGCTCGGTATGAAGTCACACAGATTCGTAATACTAAGCAACTTTTAAAACAATCCCGCCTTCCTCTTGTCCGACAGGAATGCAGCAATATAGAGGTGTCAAATGAAACCTAACCTACTGAAATTGAGTCACTTTCTTTCTATTTTCACTCGACTTTGTGCCGCGGTGATATTGAGTTTCTTGCCAACGACTCAAGTGTTTTCAATGGGGAGTGAACAAATCCTTGTGGGCACCAGCATTATGCCAACCTTGGACTGTAAATATGGGCCCAGCGATGATTGTATTTCTGCGCCCATCGCGTTGCCGTTCGATTTCCCTTTTTATGGGCAAACCTACCAAACGATTTATATTGATACCAATGGTTTTATCACACTGAGACAGCCAAGTAATTATAACCCCGGTTATGCCGCGCCTAATTCCACAACGATTGATCGGGACATTCCGAAATCGAGTAACACGGTCGCGCCCACTGCAACGCCGATCAATAATCCTGATGCAGTGATTGCGCCTTTTTGGGATGATTTGGACATGAGTTCTTCGGGGGGAGTGATTCGTTACGTTGCTATCAATGATGCGGCGGGCAACCCGGAGAAAATGGTGATTCAATGGGTGGATGCTGGATTTTGGAAAATACCGAAACCGATGGGTACATTTCAAGTGATTTTGTATCGTACTGGAGATATTCAATTTCAATATCGCAACATCATGCCTGAAAAACCCACACAAACTCGTAATCAGGGTGGCAAGGCAACCATTGGGATTGAAAATGAAACGGGAACGTGTGGCGTAAAATATAGTTACAAGGGTAAAAATGCCGCCGGTCAAACAAAATTGGTGAGAAATGAGCAAGCCATTCGGTTCAGTGCTGCTACCACCCCAACGGATTGCAACGCCTATACTTTGAATGAAAATGCGCCCTATGAACCTATTTTACTTAGCGACACGCCGCCAACGCCATTGCCAGATGCGCCTAATTTGACTACGGGAGTCACGCCTGCTCTCAATGCAACGGGAATATCAAGCACCAATACCATTTTTAACTGGTCAGATGTCAATTGGAATGGGGTAACGGGAGCGAATCATTATCGCATTTTGGTTTCGACAGACTGCGATTTGAAAACCACGCCAAATCCATTGACAATTGATGCCAATCCGACGAGCAGTGATTATACCGCGACCAATTTACAACCCAATACGACCTACTATTGGACAGTGGTGGCGATTAACAGCGCGGGGGGAACGGCATGGGCGAATGAAACTTTAAGTTTTACAACGGGGGCGGGTGTGAATCCGTTGCCAACACAGCCTGATGTAACAACCGTTTTTCCAGCAAACCTCGCGACGGAAATAGCCACTGCGCTGACTTTTAATTGGGAAAACGTTTCTAATGCAACGAGTTATAAACTTTGGGTTTCTACCAATGCGGAATTAAACCCAAATATTACTCCGTTGGTCATTGATGTCGCTGATTTAGCTGACAGTCGTTATGTGACAACCAATTTACAACCGAATACCACGTATTATTGGACGGTGGCGGCGGTGAATGCAGCGGGCACAACATGGTTAAATCGGGTGTTAAGTTTCACCACAGTGAATAATTCTAGCGGTGGCACGGAGTCAGGCGGTTCAGGAACAGGAAGTGGTGACACGGGATCAGCAGGTTCTGGGACAGGAAGTAACAACAATCATTGGGCGGGTTATTCGGTCATTTTACGCAAATCAGGAACGGGCACAGGCAGAATTGTGGAGCAAAATTGTCCGATTGGCAGTTACAATCCAGTGACTTTATACACCGCATTGCCCGACAACGGTTCACGTTTCGTTCGTTGGGAAGGCAATGTTCACAGCGCAGATTGTTACAGTACCCGCGCCAGCGTCGCCGTGACCATCAATGCCATTAAAACATGCACCGCCGTTTTTGAAAAATTGCCAGTGACTGAAAAAATTGAACCAACGACACCAAGTTACGATAGATATCCTGAGTGTATGACCGCGTATCGCAACACCGTCGCCGCGTATTATTTGCCGGGCGAAGCCAATGCCGGTCAAGCAACGGTACACATTACCAACAACAATGATTTTCCAACCGAAGTGCGCGGTTCATTATTTCACCAAACGGGTTATTTATTAGGAAGATACAACACCGTGTTGATTGAAACGCTGGCACCTCATGCCACAAAACAATTTACTATCGCAGAGTTAGCGAAACAAGTAGGGGCAAATGCGTGGGAAGGGTTGGCTTGGTTACAAATTCACACCCCCAACGGTATCAATGTACTCAATACATTACGCAATGAAAACAACGTGGTGGAAAATATGAGTTTGACTTCAGATCATGCCGCGTACAATTTGCCCAACCGCGCCAACACCGAAGAACAAGCATATATCGTGGTGGTGAATTTGACCAATGAGAAATTAGATGTTTACGGTTCATTGTATCAAAAAGACGGGCAATTATTGGGTCGCGCCAACTCCGCCCTGATGTACAACGTCCCTGCAAGAGGCATTCGGGTTTTATCCATGTCGATGTTGGAATATATGACTGGCGCAGCGACTTGGCAAGGACGGGCTCGGGTACAACTGACTGCTCCTGTGATAGGAATCAAAGTATTCAATATCTTGCTACATCGGGACGGTTCATTGAGCAACATGAGCGCAGTGACCGACCACGAATTGACAGATTTGAGTTACGGGACAGAAAATTTTGTGCGTATCACCAACGTGACCGATGAAATTGCCCAAGTGACGGGGACATTGTTTGATAATCAAAACAACCCATTGGGACAAACTGCGGAATGGGTCATTTCCCCTCAAGAAACGATAGTGTTGAGTACCGCGCAATTGGCTGAGAAATTGAACGCTCCCTCGTGGCAAGATCATGCTCGTTTGGTGACAACCGCGACGACTGCGATTAAATTGATGGCAACGGCACGGATAAACGGCATTTTGACCAATGGGATAGAGAGAGTTCCTGAATCCATTACTCCGTAACAAATTCGTAGGGGGCCCAAACGCAGTGTCATGCACCTAAAAGTGTTCACATTCACAACGATGTATGACGCTTCGCCCCCTACTCCTGCTAAAAAACTGTCAAGTTTAAATAATTTTGCATCCTCAGTTCTCTGGAAATAAACTTACCACTAAATCAGTTTGCAACCAATTTCCTTGATATGGTACGCGATAAGTCAACAATTTGTTATTCACCAAAGTCAAACTGGCTATTTCTGATTCTTTAGAATCAATCAGTTGTGCCCGTGTTTCTGATTCAGGAGTTAATAATAACTTCACGCCTTCATAGGTCACGGCAAAGGTACCATCCATTCTGAAAATAATTTTTTCCACCCCCGCAATTTTCTGTGCCTCAGCAATCAAGATTTCTGGTGACAACACGGTGGGATAAATTTGTTGCGCTGTGCCATCCGGATAAATCACCTTTGCCATTGATTTTGCACGCAGATTTCTGCCGGAACGAATACCCGGTTGCATCGACGCATCGACTTGTGACCAGTCACACACGCCCTCTGGAGTGCAAACCCCTTCCGGTGCAGGTTCGACAAAGGGATCAAACATACCGACTTGATGCACTTCCTGTCCATCACGCGACCGCTTGATTGGATTGAATTTGAGCACCACTTCGCCACTTTTTTGGATATCTACCCCGCCATTTTCACCCAGTACATTTAGCAAGGCTTCTGGGTCTTTAGTCATCGG
>DYNO01000245.1 GCA_020721025.1 Thiomargarita sp.
TATATCGCTCAAATTTACGACGAAATTAAAAGCCGCCCGATTTATTTAATCAATTGGCAGAAAAGTCATTTTTCTCAACAGGATCGAGAGAAAGAGAATTCGCACCTTTAAAAGTCAGCCCGTGATGCTTCTCGCAAATAATTCAGGAACTTTGCGCAATAAACTTTCCACATAAGTTACATCCAAAATAGAAGCCGTTTCCACGCCCGTCTTGGTGGCAAGGGTGACATCGAATACCAAGCCGGTTTGTTTTCCGTCGGTAAATTCAGTTAAAAATTTGTTGCTCAACGAAATGGCACTGGGAATATTTGAGGCGATAAAGGCATAAAATGGCAAAAATTGCGATGTTTCTAAGCCGTAAAGAATCACTAAACGATGATCATGGCTGGAGGAGGTCAGCGGTTGCACCAAAATATCTTCAATAGAAACAACGGGAACATTTTGTCCACGCCATTCGACCATGCCTAGTAACCATTTGGGTGTATTTACTATTTTTTTCTCAGGTTGTTTGTAATTGGTTACTTCTGCAACCACCGCACTGGGGATTAATAATTGCGATTTGCCACCGCCCACCGGCACGAGTAAGCAACGAATATGGGTAGATTGACTCGGTAACATAATGAATTCTCTAAAGTAAATATCTGCATGACGCTGTTAGTTTTCGACGGGTTCTTCTTTGCGAGAGATGCAAACATTGGTGCGATTGTGCCCTTGGGCTTGTGAGATATGTAGGGCGTGATCGGCATCGGCTATCAGGGTCGCTAACAAGATTCCCGCAACACCTTCGGTAGATGCTACCCCAATGCTGACAGTGACTTCCAGCCCTTCGGGGTTTAATCCTAACATTTTTAATCGCAAATCTTCCGCAATTTCTCGCCCCTTATCTACGCCACATCCGGGGATAAGAATGGTAAACTTTTTACCCGCAAATCGCACCACCATCACATTATCTGAGAAATAGCTGTTCAAATATTTGCCAATGATATGTAAAATGTGGTCACCAATGAGATGTCCCTGCACGTCGTTAATAATTTCAAAATGATCAATGTCCACCATCATCAAGCAGGTATTGGGGTGTTGCGTGATAAATGTGGGCCCTTCATCGAGTAGATAACGTTTGTTGCGCGCCCCAGTCAAACTGTCTGTGGTGGCAAGGTGATACATATCTTTGGAATAGCGTTTGAGCACGTTGTATTGATGTTTCACTAATAACAATGACTTAATCCGCGCGATTAACACTTCTTCGATCACTGGTTTGGTGATAAAATCATTGGCACCGGCATGAAAAATTTCCGCCTGACAACGTTTATTATCTTCAATGGTAATTACCAATACGGGCATTTCTTGCCGCGAATAATGCAATTGAGTGCGAATCGCGTACAGCAGATCGCCGCCCGTCATCTGACCTTCGAGGAAGAAATCGGTAAATACAATATCATAGCCTTGACTTTCTTCACCGGCACTGTCGGGATCGGTGCTTGAATTTCTTAATAATTCCAAAGCCTCTTCCGCACTTGGCACATGCGTGATGTATAAACCGTGACGTTCCATCAGGGTTTGCGTCGATTGCGCGGTACTCAAGCTGTCTTCAACATAAAGCACCCGCCCCACTAAGCCAGAATGACGTTGCGACACATCTTTGATAAATTCAACTAACCGTTTATACCCCAATGATTTATTAAAATAATCGGTCACACCCGCCGAAAACCCTTCTCGTAATAAACGACTATCCGCATCACTGGAAACCACAATCACCGGCGTGAGATGTTGTTTCTCGCTTTTACGCACCTCATGGCATAAATCCAAGCCGTCCAGACCGGGCAATAACAGCGACGTGGTGATCAAATCAAATTTTTCGCGATGCAAATATTCTAAGGCTTCTTCCGCACTCCCACAGGTGACGATATACGCGCCGTGCATTTCTTTTTGTAAAATATGGGATATGATAGAACGCGCGACTTCGGAACGGTCAACAATCATGATGCGGTAGGTTTTTTCCATCAATCGAGTGGTCATCATCATCAGCTACCAAAATTTATGTGCAGAATTTACAAAAGAGAAATTGTGCCACGCAATGTTCAGCTTGTTCGACAGTTGAATTGATATCTAAAATAATTCAATATGTAGCATCGGAATTTATTTGATACGCGTTTGATTTAGACATGATACAGTTCAAATGACATGGGTGATTCTCGATATTTTCACTCGTCATGCTGGCACGTAGGAACGAGGAAATTTTTGTTTTCGTTGGAGAAGTTTACAACAGCGAAATATGAATTGCTGCAATCTTAATTTTTTCACAGCAAAAACATTCTACCTCATCATTATATCATTGAAACGAGAAAAGATAGTTATTGTGCTGATGGCGGGCGGATGAAGCATTTTTAACAGTTAAAAATTAGCATGATTCAGAATGTGATCCGGCGCGAACTCATTAAATTTAAACCGCATGGCTGTGACAAAAATCGTTACATCGTTGTAATCTTTCAGTGATTTGAATCCAATTGATTCTTTTCCACTAACTTATCTCACTAATAGTTTATAATTGATCAAATCAAATTTGATATACGTTGCTCAAGTTTTTGATTTAATTCAAGTCCCCCCTTACAAGAGGAAGTTATTATGCCAATATGTGTGGCGGTACCGAAGGAACAAACGCCTGATGAATTGCGCGTTGCTTTAGTACCCGAAATCGCAGGACGCTTGATGAAACTGGGCGTGACGGTTGCCATTGAAAAAAATATGGGTGAAAAAGCTTTTTTCATGGATGATACCTTTAAAGATGTTCAGGTTATCAACACCGCTGCGGAACTGTACCAAAAAGCCGATGTGATTTTGAAAGTGCAACCTCCGACAGAATCAGAAATTGCGTTAATGAAGGAAAAAAGCGTGTTGATTGGTTTTATGTCGGCGCATCGTTATCCGGAACGGGTGGCGAAGTTGCGTGATAAAAAAATTACGACCTTTGCGATGGAATTGATTCCACGTATTTCTCGTGCCCAATCAATGGACGCATTATCTTCACAAGCGGCGGTTGCGGGATACAAAGCTGCGATTATGGCTGCCGATTTAGCCAATGTGTTTTTCCCGATGTTGACCACTGCGGCGGGTACCATTCGCCCGGCAAAAGTGTTGGTGATCGGTGCGGGTGTGGCGGGATTACAAGCCATTGCGACAGCCCGTCGATTGGGTGCGATTGTGGAAGGTTATGACGTGCGTTCTGCGACCAAGGAACAAGTGGAATCATTGGGGGCAAAATTTGTCGATACCGGAGTGAAAGCTGAAGGACAAGGCGGTTATGCCCGTGAGCTGACCGCTGAAGAAAAACAGCAACAACAAATGGTATTGGCAAAACATATTGCAGCCTCGCAAGTTGTGATCACGACCGCGGCGATTCCCGGCAGACCGTCCCCCAAAATTATCACAACTGGCATGGTTGAAGCAATGAAGCCCGGCTCTGTGATTATTGATTTGGCGGCAGAAGGTGGCGGTAATTGTGAAGTGACCCAATCGGGTAAAACCATCACGCATAAACATGTCATCATCCACGCACCCTTGAACATTCCCAGTCAAGTTCCCGTGCATTCCAGTGAAATGTATGCGAAAAACTTGTTTAACTTCCTCTCACTCATGCTGAAAGATGGGAGTTTAAATTTGGATTGGGACGATGAAATTATCAAGGGTAGCGTATTGACGCACGACGGTGAAATTAAGCATCAACCGACCCGGATCGCAATCCAAGGCGCGGATATTGTACGAGAAGATATGCCTCCCGCGCCTCCACCAGTTCCACCCCAACCCGCCCCCGCCACTGAACCCGTGAAAGATGGCAAAGAAGGAGAATAATATGACTGAAATTAGCGGATTTACAGCACTCTACATTTTTATGTTGGCAGCATTTACTGGCTACGAAATCATCTCTCGTGTGCCAGTGATTTTACACACCCCTTTGATGTCAGGAACAAATTTTGTGCACGGCATCGTGCTTGTGGGTGCAATGGTCGCATTAGGACATGCCAATTCTGGCTTAGAAAAAACGATTGGTTTCATCGGAGTCATTCTCGCAGCCGGCAACGCGGTGGGTGGCTATGTCGTGACCGAGCGCATGTTAGAAATGTTCAAAAGCAGTAAGAAAGGAGAGGCTC
>DYNO01000066.1 GCA_020721025.1 Thiomargarita sp.
TTCACAGATGGTCATAAAATTGGCTTCAAGTACAGCACGTAACATGATGACTTTTAGACATTATGGTTTCAAAGAATATTTGAAAGCTCGTGGTCAACAAGCAATGTGTGAAGTGGTTGAAGTCAGTGAAGCCTATACTTCTAAAACCTGCTCTTATCGTGGAACGATCCACAAGATCGGTAGCAAGAAAAGACTGAAATGTCAATGCGGTGCGACGGTAGATCGAGATTTAAACGGTGCTCGTGGGATTTTTCTGCGAGCTTTGTCGGTTACGATCTGATGAGTCCTCAAAAAACTCATTTGCATTTGTTGGCACGGAAGGTGATGTTTGTCAACCGTTGTTAGCAGAAAGGTAACAGTTAAACAATTATTTCTTAATCGACTGACGCACCCCTTCTCCAAGCAACAACGTGTAACGAATTTCGCGTTGACTGTACGCCGGCAAGGTCAAAGTGTATTTCACGGTATTCACATCAACTTTCTGATAAGTCGCGGCTAAATCCGGTGGATTTTCAATTGACCAATGCTCATGATTCACATACTGCACAACTTCCAAATCTGCCGGCAAATGTCGATGATTTTCCAACTTCAACAGATGCGTTTCAACTTGTTGATATCCCGTGATATTGCCGCGATAATCGAATGTGTAATTACGCGTGTGATAATCCATCAACACCGATTCCACCACCACATCTTGCGATGCCCCCAAATTTAATTCAGCTTCCTGTTCCACAGGGATATAGCGAGTCGTGGTTTCCCCCACATAAGTTAAATGTTGGGCTTCGGGCAATTGACGATACACCATCACACTGCCATCGGGCAATGGCGTATCTCCTAGATGATGCTCGGTATTATTCTTGAAATATAAAAGACGTTGCGTGGCACTACCGTATAAATTTTCATCATAACGATACAGCGAACGCACTGGAATCTCTGTCACATCCAATGAAATCAACCGTTTACTCCAACCTGTGGGAATGGTTTCAGAGCCTTCGATAGTATAAAGAAAATATTCAGATAAACCTTCCTTAATAATTTCCTTGGGCGCGACGACGGGCATGGCACTCGCCACACTGTCCATTGCTTCTTCAGCCATTATTTCACTTTTAGCCATCCGACGGGACATTGCCTTGGGAGCAGGTGGCGGGACGGGAACAGGCGAACCAAACGGCGGAGTACGTTGCGCTAATGTCGCAATCTCATCCAATAATTTAATCTGTCCGACGACGACACGAGTTTGGGCATTGCCATAATCTTCGCCGCTATTATTTTGAATTTTCACATAATTTTGCAACTGCATCGCCTGCTCATTTTGCGTCAACGTCACCATGTAGAATGACTCCCAACGAATTCCCGAAGTAAAAAAACTAATCTCGACAGGAACTTCACCGGCAACTTTTGACTCTATCGTCCAAATCGCGCTCCCTTGAATATCAGGCGGATAAGCAATTTCTTTCAAAATGACCTTATCGGCATGTTTTGGGGCTTCCAAACGCACCGAAGTCGGATCAATCAATGTTCCCGCCCAACTGAATTCTAAGCGATTGATTCCTTCCGCTAAAGTCAAAGTACGTTGCTCGCGAACCAAGGTTAAATCAGCGGGATTATAAACCGTGAGCTGCACTTTGTCGCGCGTGGGCAGGGTGACGAGATCAATTTTCGCTTGAAGCGGTGTCGTACAAAACAGTAAGAAACTGAATATCAAAATATTTTTCATCAGATTTTATTCCCTCTATTTTTCTTCAGTATCATATTACTCAATTTTTAGGGTCAGATTTCAATGAGTTACCCGGCGCGCCCCTTCTTCAAGCAACAACCGGTAACGAATTTCGCGCTGACTGTACGCCGGCAAGGTCAAGGTGTATTTCACAGTATTGACATTGATTTTTTGATAATTCACAGCCAAATCTGGCGGATTTTCAATCGACCAATACGAATGCGGAATGTATTGCATAATTTCCACATCGACGGGCAAGTGATGATGATTTTCCAATGTTAATCCCCGCGTTTCCACCTGTTCATGTCCGACAATATTGCCATTGTTATCAAATAGATAGTTGCGAGTTTGATAATCCATCAACACCGGTTTCACCTGCACCTCCTGCGCTGTCCCCAAATTTAACGCAACTTCTTGACCAATGGGAATATATTGTGTTTTCGTTTCCCCTACATAAGTCAGATGTTGTGATTCTGGTAAGTGCCGATATACCATCACTTTTCCATCCGGTAACGGGGTATCGCCCAGATGATGAGCCGTGTCATTCTTAAAATACAAAAAACGTTGCGTGGTTTTGCCATACAATTTTTCATCATAACGATACAACGAGCGCACTGGAATTTCCGCCACATCCAATGAAATCAGCCGCTTACTCCAATTTGTGGGAATCGTTTCTGTGCCTTCGATAGTATAGAGAAAATATTCTGACAATCCCTCTTTGATAATTTCTTTGAGCGGTATTTCGTACAATACGCCATCATCCCTGTCATATTTCTCGCTTCTCCCTACCATCGGTGCAGATTTCATGACGCGTCGCGACGGTGGTATCGTTTTCGGAGTGGGAACGGGGGAACCAAACGGCGGATTACGTTTTGCTAACATAGCGATTTCGTCCAATAATCCAATTTGCCCGACGACGACACGAGTTTGCGCGTTGCTGTAATCTTCACCGCTATTATTTTGAACTTTCACATAATTTTGTAACTGCATCGCCTGCTCATTTTGGGTCAACGTCAGCATGTAAAATGATTCCCAACGAATTCCCGAAGTGAAAAAGACAATTTCCACAGGCACTTCACCAGCAACTTTTGATTCTATCGTCCAGATGGCACTCCCTTCAATATTAGGGGGATAAGAAATTTCTTTTAAAATCACCTTATCCGAATGTTGCGGAGCCTCCAAGCGTACCGAAGTCGGATCGATCAGGGTGCCCACCCAACTGAATTCTAACCGATTGATTCCCTGTGCTAAAGTCAACGTGCGTTGTTCACGAACCAAGGTCAAATCCGCCGGATTATAAACTGTGAGTTGCACTTTATCCCGCGTGGGCAAGGTGACGAGATCAATTTTTGCTTGAACCTGCGTGGCGCAAACCAGTAATAGACTGAATATCCAAATATTTTTCATCACGTCATATTCTCCTTGGCTTTTGATTGACACAGTTGTCTGAATCAGAGTCTGCAAAATCTTCAGAATTTCCAGAATGATAATCTCAATCAAGAAAATTAAGATTCAGAGAATTCTGATTCAGACACTCCCGCGACGATAAAATTTACTTCGCAGGTTGTTTCATCATTTCACCATCCATTGTCGGGGGTGCGCCTTCTTTTCTCATATCCCGTTCTGCTCGATTGCGATTTCTACCCGGCAATTCGTCTTCAGTCAGATAACCGTCTTTGTTGCGATCTATTCGGTCAAACATCTTGATAATACCGACAAATTCGCTCTTCGTCACGCTGCCATCGCCATCTTTATCGAGTTTGGCAAACTGCTTGGTTTTCATCTGAATACAACGCTCATTTTTACAACGCGCCTTAAATTCTTCCAATGACAACACATCGTTTTTGTCCGTGTCAAACTTAGCAAAACCCTTCGCCCGGTTGGCGGCAAACTCTTCCCGACTTACTCTGCCATCCTTGTCAATATCAAATCTTTTCAGCATGTTATGCACTCGTGGTGCGGCTTGTGGAGCGGCTTGAGGGGGAACGGCTTGAGCGGGCGCGTCGGTCGCAACAACTGGGAAACTCAAGGTTAATAACGCACCGGTCAATAATAACACAATGTTTTTCATAGTAAAATTTCCTGATTCAAAGTTGAAGTGAGAAAAAAAACGCTTGATTTTCCATTAAGATTTCGTAACTACAGGTCTTGGTGGAAAATAACGCACGAGGTGAGCAAATTCTACACTGGTACGCGCCGCTTATCAATGTATTCGAGTGATGAACCAATTAATTTTTTAGGAAGCCTTTTTTGATACAAGTCTGGCTAAAATAAGTAGTTATTAAGATAACGAACATTTTAATTCCGTTCAAATTCTTTCACCACCAATCCTTTTTCGATGATTGAATGGGTCGGTAAATGTGCATAAACGACGTGTCCAGAGCCCGGCGCGACGGAAATCGGTTCATTCGACAAATTTGTCAGATGCGTCAATGTAAACCGATGTTTTTCTTTAGGTAATAATAACTCTAGGGTATCACCCACTGCAAAATGATTTTTGACATCGATCTTTGCCAATTGCGTGAGTGGATCGAAGGCTAAAATTTCCCCGACAAATTGTTGTTGCACACTTTTTGAACTGCCATCGAGATAATTTTGATATTCATCATGCACATGGCGACGATAAAAACCTTCAGTATAGCCGCGATTGGACATGTTTTCTAATTCGTTCATTAAATCTTTGTCGAATGATTTCTGATTCACTGCATCATCAATGGCTTGGCGATACACCTGCGTTGTGCGGGCAACGTAATAAAAAGATTTGGTGCGACCTTCAATTTTCAAACTGTCAACACCAATTTTAACCAAACGTTCGACGTGTTGCACGGCTCGTAAATCTTTGGAATTTAAGATATAAGTACCGTGTTCATCTTCAAACATCGGCATCCATTCCCCCGGACGTTGCGCTTCTTCTAACAAAAACATTCCTGATTCTGGCTGACCGATTCCTAACACAGGTTCAATGGTATCTGAGGTCGTTTCCATCGCCGGCTGCGTCCGATAATTCCACCGACACGCATTGGTACAGGTACCTTGATTGGCATCGCGATGATTCATATAGCCGGATAGTAAACAACGCCCGGAGTAGGCAATACACAGCGCGCCGTGGATGAATACTTCTAATTCCATTTCTGGACATTGTTGGCGAATTTCAGCAATTTCGTCTAAAGACAGTTCACGCGACAAGATGACGCGGCTTAATCCGATTGTTTTCCAGAACTTAACCGCGGCATAATTTACAGTATTTGATTGCACCGATAAATGAATGGGCATGTCCGGAAAATGTTCACGCACCCATAAAATTAAACCGGGGTCTGCCATAATCAATGCGTCAGGTTGACATGCGATAATGGGTTGTATATCTTGTAAAAAAGTTTTTAACTTGGCGTTGTGAGGAAAAATATTGCAGGCGAGATAAAATAATTTTTGTTGCGCGCGCGCTTCCTCAATCCCGATTTGTAGATGTTCTAGACGATCAAAATCATTATTTCGCACCCGTAAACTGTAGCGCGGCAAACCGGCATAGACGGCATCCGCACCATAAGCAAACGCATAGCGCATATTTTTCAGCGTTCCCGCAGGAGCAAGCAATTCTGGAATCTTAGGCATGGGTGAAAACTTGGGTCAACTGGAGGTGGAAATTGCAGCGAATGATAGCATAAATCATGAACGCCATCTCATGCAACGGTGGGGGGAATCAACAGAACAATGGGTTTTCATTCTGTAAATTCTGATCAGACAACAGTCAGAACCGGTATCTTCAGGGTTGATGGATGGCAGGATTTTTAATTTTCACCAAGAAAATAATATTTTAAATAAAAGATGGGAATTTCCCTAAAAATATCGCTCCCCTTACGATGGAATTTTTAGAGGACTATTGATGCGGTTTAAACACATCTTCCAAACCGATCGCGTCAAACAGTTGCAAACTCCATTGTTCTAATTCTTGCTCACTCGCTTGTTCAAGTCGGGAATTTACCCACAGCGGCAACGCTCCAAACCGCTTCTCTAATAAACGTTTCAGCATCATAATCTTACCGGATTGTTCACCCTGTTGCTTTCCAATCTGAATGCCGCGTTGTTCGCCACGTTGTTCTCCGCGTTGTTCGCCACGTTGTTCGCCCAATTGGGTGTAACGCTCAAAGATTTCTACGAAGAGAGGATTTTTTTCTAAATCAATGGAAATAGGCATGGTTGCCTCCTTTTGAATTAATTTCGGTAATTCCGTCGGGCGTAAACCCACGAGAATGGCTAATTTTTCCAACATATCCGCACGCTTTCTCTTGGACAAACGAGCAATTTTGCGCATCACTCGACGCACCGCTGCTGCTTTGTCTTGTAACTTACCCAATAATGCCAATAAGTTATCACTCAAAGATTCGCTTTCAAGCAAGGCGGTGCAATCTAATTCATTGATATCAATCAAGTGATAGCGATATTTTAAATCTTCCGTGTCAATCGTGGTTTGAAAATTTGCCGGCGCTGCCCCGACATACAAAACAATTTGCAGTGGAATTTGATGATAACGCTGCATGAGCAAATCGCAATATTCAAACTCTCGCCATAACATGTCATTATCATTGTCGCTTTGTAATTCCAGATGCAATAATTTTTCATTGGCTAACCAAGCCACCAAGTCAGTACGACGTTGTTTTACACTGGAATATTCGACATTTTCAATGCGAACGACTTCACTTTGCGTCAGTAAGCCAAATAACACTTTTGCATCTGGAAACAAATCTTTGAACGTGGTATCGTATTTCATGAGCGTGGTTGATCGTGGAATTTAGCTGTTTTTCGGGATCAATTTGAGACGCGCACTGGCAGCTTTGACTCGAATTTTATCCACCATACACCAGATTTTCTCGCCAATGGTTAATGTCCTTGAGGTACCTAGAAAAGCGTCCACGCCCCAAGGCAACATTTCAACTTTATATCCGCCTTTTACCGCTTCAATAATAAATACTTCCAATGGTTTATCTGACCAAGATTGTTTTAGGTGTAGCATGAACCAGCGTTTTTTCGCCTCATTCTCCGCCCGCCGCGCCTCCCGAGCCGTCCGTTCCGCAGTCGCCAACACTTTGTACAGTTCTTCTTGATTATACGGCAATTCTTCACCCACCACATGCGCGACCAATTGTCTTTGCATCACCAAATCGGCAAACCGTCGCAAGGGCGAACTTAATTGCGTGTAAACCGAAAGCCCCAAACCGCTGTGTGCCGCCGGTTGTAATGACAATGTTGAAGCTCGGAGTAATTTGCGTATCCGATTGAAATTAATGGGATTCAAATCAGCCAACATGTCCGCAGTAATCAGCTCTAACGGGGCTTCTTGGGTGCGATAAATAATCGGAACTTGATGACGTTGTGCATATTTTGCGGCGATGTGGTTGCTTAAAATCATCATTTCCGCCACCAAGAGACGACTGGGCGAATTGACTTCAATCAGTTCAACGCTGACCACATTATTTTTCAAACTCACTTTATATTCGGGACGTTGTAAATTAAACGCACCTTCCAGAATTCGTTGATTTTGCAGACTTTCTGCGACTGCGAGTAAATTTCGTAACTGTTGCGAAGTTTCATCGTTCCCTTGTTTCAACATCACATCGACATCTTTGTAATGTAACCGCTGCTGCACGCGAATGGCTTCACGACAAATATTTGATTTTACAACCAATCCTCGCGCATCAACCCATACTCGAATCACTATTGACGAGCGAATTTGTTGGGCACTGAGGCTGGCAATATCGCACGATATCCGTTCGGGTAACATCAATACGGTTTGCGTAGGTAAATAAACCGTGGTACCGCGGCGCATCGCTTCTCGATCCAAAATATCGCCACGATGCACCACAGATTCTGGATCAGCAATACCAATGGTGACTTTCCATAAATCCCCTTCTTGCTCTATCGCCAATGTGTCATCAACTTCCCGCGTTTCCTCATCATCAATGCTAAAAAAGAGTTCCGTCACCTGTTGCGTTTCACTCGGCAACCACGGGGGAATCGCGAGGGCAGCTTCGTTAATTACTTGAGAAAATTCAGGTTTCAGACCCGCGACAATCACATCTCGATCCGCATCAAAGGGTAATCGTCCAATTTTTTGTAAAATATCAAAGACCAATTCCCGCGGTGTGACATTAAAAGGGGTGGCAATGGCAGTGACCAATTCTTCGCTCCATTTTTGATCATCCCCGCGCAGCCAACTTTCTAATTTATCAATAAATCCGCTGAGTTCTTCCGGATAACTGAGCAATTGAAATTCCTGCGTAGGCTCTTCAAAAAACGGCGGCAAGGGATATTTTGCGGCTTTGTCTAACCATTCTTTCGCCAAATTTTGTTCTCTTAAACGCGCCTGTTCCCGCTCCCGCTGCAATTGTAATTCATGCACTTGGTCGGCACCGCGCGCTTCCCACACCTTGCTTTTACGTTTAAAATAGAGACGATCTTCCGATAATTTGCGCCACACTGCCGCGAGATGTTCCACCGTAATTTTGCCACTAAAATAAATTTCAGCGAGATCATGTAGTTCAGACAATTCTAATTCTGTCGCACTTTCCCATAACAAAGCAATGTCGATATCAGCACTCAGCGCGGTAATCGTGGCTTCAATGGCAGGATTCAACTCATTCCATTCCTCCAGATGACGCGCCGTAGATGGATGTTTCCACAATAATTTTTCTTCGGACAGGCGGAGTTCGCGCCCCTTGGTGTTCAGTGCTTGGATTTTATTTTTCAGATGTTTAACAGTGCATATCAACAGCGCATTGTCTTCATCTTGAGCAATCCAGATTTGACCTTCAAATTCAGTCACAAAATTTCCTTTGGGAACAGGTTTTAAGTGGCGGGCACCAAGGGAATATTGGTGGTAATCGCATGATTATTTATGTGAAAACGCATGTTTTGAATGCGTCGGGAACGGTTGGCATGTCACGACATTGGTTTATCATGCGTTTAGTTGATGAATTGTTGCTTTGAAGTAGGATAACGCATTGGTCAGCGAGATTCAAGCGGAGTGGTACAGTGCGCCGTCCTGCTACATCATGTGACAAAGAATATTTCTGATGGCAAATTGTCAGACACGAATACTAAAATCAATGTTGTCGTTTGGTGTTAAAATTAAAAGTATCTTCTGGTGCTCCGTCCTGCTAAAATTAACCTACTAAGCAAACAAAATAGTGATCACTCCCTTGAAAAACAAATTCATGACAAATAGAATTGCTTATCGTTTCAGTCTGTTGGTGTTTTTTTTTAGCTTCATTATTATCTTGGTGACGACGATTTTTCAAACCGTTCAAAACTATCAAGCACATGAACAAGAATTTCAGCAACATCTTGAACAAATTAGCGGGAGTTATGTCGCAAATCTTCGTCACCTATTACAAACCGCCTCCGCTGGCTCCAACCGTAAAATATTAGAAAATGCGCTTGAAAGCATCGCCAAATTGGTCGAAGAAGAATACGTTTATTTGAGCACCAATGGACAGATCATTGCGCGTTATGGCGAACCATCCACTCAGGGCGCGGCTGAAAAAAACGTTGAGGAACAGAAATTTCAATTTGATGCTGCCCTGCCCGACGGCAATGTTGTCGCTGCAATATTACATATTCCAATTAAACGCTTTAAATATTATCAACTTACCCTACATAACAGCCTAACTTTATTAGTTACCAATTCTGTGATTGTCCTGTTAGTCACATTGTTTATACTATGGGTATTTCACCGGATGATTGCGCGTCATCTCAATAAAATCGCGATTTATACCGAACAACTGGATTCTGATCACCTCGATTCTCCACTAAAATTGGACGGACGTATCGGAGGCGATGATCTCAAAAGTACCGACGAACTAGACCACGTTGTCACTGCAATCAACAGTATGCGGATCAATTTACACCGTTCATGGCGCGGCATGTGCGAAAGCGAGCAAGACAACCGCACCCTGTTACGTGCTACCCTAGTTGGATTGGCATTATGGCGACTTGACGGCTCATTTGTCACCATTAATCCCGCTTTTGCCCGCATCATCGGTTGGTCAGTCGCAGAAACGTTGCGCTTTAATTATTGGCAAATTGTGGTCGGAGAAACCGAAGATTCCAAAGCTCAATGGACAGGATTACGAACCGGCGAACACTATGGTCCCGTAGAAACCAAATATTTACATCGTGATGGCTACAATGTCCCAGTGCGAATGTCAGCTTTAATTATCGAACGCAATGGCGAATTGTGCGCATGGGCAAATGTGGAAGATATCACGGAACAAAAATGGGTCGCCGCCGAATTGCAACAAGCCAAACAAAAAGCGGAAGAAGCCAATTTAGCAAAAAGTCAATTTCTTGCCAACATGAGCCATGAATTGCGTACCCCGCTCAATGCGATTATCGGTTACAGTGAAATGTTGGCGGAAGAATTACGGGAATTAGAACAACCCAACTTGGCGGGCGATGCGAAAAGTGTGCACACCGCGGGCAAGCATCTTCTTGGTTTAATTAACGATATTTTAGATTTATCAAAGATTGAAGCAGGAAAAATGGATATTTACACTGAAACATTCAATTTAGAAGCGATGGTACAAAATGTCGTTTCCACCATTCAACCACTCATGGAAAATAACGCCAACATGTTGTTATTACACAAAGATGAGGACTTGGGGGAGATGCACACCGATTTGACCAAGACACGCCAGATTTTACTGAATTTACTCAGCAATGCAGCAAAATTTAGCGAACAAGGCAATATTATTTTAGACGTGCGACAAGCAGAACGAGATGGAAAAACTTGGATTACCTTCAAAGTGATTGACGACGGAATCGGCATGACCAATGAACAACAAGACAAATTATTTCAAAACTTTACCCAAGCCGATGGTTCAACCACGCGTAAATATGGCGGTACAGGGCTTGGACTGGCAATTACGCGACATTTTACCCAAATGTTGGGCGGGGCGATCAGCGTAGAAAGTGAATTCGGACGGGGCAGTTCCTTCACTGTAGAATTACCTGCTGAATTGAAATTGAAGAAAGCCGAATCGAAGCACACCATGCACGAACCGTTAAGTATCGCAGGCTTACCAATGGAAGGCGGTACAATTTTAGTCATTGATGACGATGCGACCGTGCGTGGCTTGTTAAAGAGCTATTTAGGCAAAATTGGTTATCAAGTCGCAATTGCCGGCACTGGGGAAGAAGGTTTAAAATTAGCCAAAAAGTTGCGTCCTAATGCCATTACGCTTGATGTGATGATGCCCGGCATGGACGGTTGGCAGGTGCTTGCAACGCTCAAGGCAGACCCAGAATTGTCACATATCCCCGTGATTATGTTGACAATGGCAGAAAATAAAGACATCGGTTATTCACTCGGCGCGTCGGAATATTTGGTCAAACCGGTGACGCGGGATCAATTGGCGACGGTATTGCGAAAATATCGAGCAAAAAAAGTCACTTGCACTGTGATGGTGATTGAAGATGATGTGGCAACGCGAGAAATGGTCAGACGGATGTTAAACAAGGAAGGTTGGCAAGTTTTAGAAACGGATAACGGTTTAAGTGCATTGAATTTATTGCAAAAACAAAAACCCAACTTAATCCTACTCGACCTCATGATGCCAGAAATGGATGGCTTTGAATTTATTCTGCATTTGCGCCAACATGAAGAATGGTCAACAATTCCTGTGGTGGTATTGACTGCGAAAGACATCACCATTGACGACCGTATATGGCTAAACAGTCGGGTGGATACCGTATTTCAAAAAGGGGCGTATCAGCGTGAGGAATTATTAAGTCAACTGCGACAACTACTGGTCAAAGCAACCTCGAAAAATAAACATATCGCGGTGCGACAGTTAAAAGTTGCAGATGAATCATAGACATTGATCGGGTCTCAGGTAAAATTAACCGAATCATTTCTTGTTGCAAAGTCTGATAAAAATTACCCAAATCTGCAACCTCATGCAATCCGATAACTTCTTGATTTTAGACACTGAAGGTAAAGACATCTTCAGCGAACTGGCTCTCATTGATCACCACGGCGAACTGCTTTACGAAGGTTTTGTTCAAGGACATCTGAGCAACGAAGGGATTCGACTCAATTGCAAAACTTTAATTGAAATTATTCAAGATTTTCTAAGACTTAGTGCCGGAAAACGTCTAATTTGCCATTTTGCAGAGCACGATGTTGAAATTTTGCGCAATAGCTTTAAAATAGCCGGTATCCCGTGGCAAACGCGGCGCGTGGAATGCACGTTCTTGATGACTAAAACTCAGTTTCCCAAACTAAAAAGTTACTCTTTAGATTATTTGAGCAAACATTTTAACCTACTTGTCCAAAATAAACGTTTTAATGACCACTATGCCCACCGGGCGCGCTACGACGCTCTGTTTACTTATCAACTTTATCGCAAATTGACGGAATCGCAAACGATGGCAGCAAACACGGAAGAAAAAGTGACTCAACTCAATATTCAAGCGACTGAAACAACAGAGAAAAAAATCAATCCCTTTGCTGCTAATCGAGTGGATACCCCATTTCAGACTCACGCCGACTTAACTGAAGTTTATCAAGATCAATTCACCCGGCTGCACGCCCTGCTTGAGGACATTAAAAACGATAAAAATCATCAAAGTGTCGGCGCAGTGGTCATTGGGGAACCCGGCAGCGGCAAAACTCACTTGATGATGCGTTTGGCAAAAGACGTGTTAAAACACAATCGGTTACTGTTCATTCGGCAACCGACCAACGCCAAATCTGTGCTATTTCACACCTACAGCCGCATTTTAGAATCTTTGATGCAGGAAGTACCAAATACTTCATTTTCCCAACTCGACTATCTATTAGCCCGTAGTTTCTCGCATATTTTTCAAATTTCCGCCACTGCCCCGCGTTCTCGACTGGCAACCTTGATAAAACTGAAGAATATCAAAGACGAATTCATTCTAAATATAATTCGTGACGATCCATTGGCATTGTTTGAAAAATTGGGCGAAGAAGGCAGTCGCAAAAAATTAGAGTATTGGCAACAAATTGAGAAACATGTCACCGGATGGTGGCGGGAGAAATTTGGTGACTTGGGTGGTTACGCGCCATTGATTCTCAAAGGATTAATGAAGTATTGTAGTTATTCTGACCCCCATAAACGCCAAATTGTCAGAAACTGGTTATCCGTCTATGAAACCGAATCGGAGGAATTAGCCAGCGTCGGTTTAAACATCTTGGGACAGGAAATTAACAAGGAAGATTTCGCTCTGCAAGCCATGGGCGTATTTGCCAAATTGTCGGTGATGGACGAACCGTTAATTATTATTTTTGACCAGTTGGAGGCGTTGGGTGAAAAACAAAATCAAGAAATCTTATTTAGCTTTGGCAGCGCGGTGAAAGAGATTTTTACACACGTTCAGAACAGCCTGATTATCTTAAATTTATATCCAGAACGCTGGGAACAATTCAAGCAAGTGTTCGACGGTTCAATTATTGACCGTGTCTCACAATCTGAAATCGCATTAAATAAACCATCAGATGATAAAATCAAGCAAATCTTAGCATTACGAGCTCAACCTTACCAAATCGATATCAGCAAAGTTTTTACAAAAGATGATTTGAACAAAATTTTAACCCAAGACTCCATTCGGAGCATTTTAAAGTGGGCTTCGCATTATTATCAGCATCGTGTCGAAGGCGTACCGTTACCGGAAAATTTACGCACTCCCGTGGACAAAATGCGCGAAGAACTGGAAAAACAGCACCGTTTGATACAACAGATGGGTGAACGTTATATTGAGTTACAAAAACGGGTTGAAAGTTTAGAAAAATCAGGAAGTTCAGTTCCTAAATTGCCCGTCCAGAAATCAACTATTCCGGCACCTAGCCGCGTTGTGTCTCAACCTATCGTGCTCCCCGAACCCCCCGTTCAATCCGAATCATTGCCTACTGAATTTGACCTAGTTGAAAACGACAATCAACTGAATTCAGAAGAATTTAACGAGATTATTGGCTATTTAGAGCAGCAACGGGAAGTTTTAGAGAAAAATTACGATAAACTAATAATTATAGATGATGCTGATGACATTGGTAAGATATTCATTATTTTACAAAACTTTTCATTAATCAGAGCGATAGCACTTGATCATTTGCGACTTGGCAAAAGTATCCTGCCAGAACATGTGCTCGTCAACGCCATGCAACCCTTTGTTATTGGCTTTCTTCATGTCAGTAGTTCGTCTTTTACCTCGCGAATTAAGAATTTTAATGAGTTAGTCATTAATTCTAAAGATATCCGTTTTGGTCTATTTCGTGATGCGCGTCAACCGCCGATTACTGGCAAGGTTGGCAGCATGGAAATTGAAAAGTTGAAAAATGCGCCCAATGGCAAATTCATTGAGATGGATAAAGAAGGGCGGTTAAGTTTTGAATTAATTTATAAATTAATCACGGAGATAGCGAATAAAGATGTCGATTTTGACCTAAAATTGGCTTTAACAGCCTTAGAAGTGCATTTTAAGAAATCTTGGCTGATCCAACTGCTCACCAAATATACAAAATTACATGCTGAAACTTGAAATTCAACTCCCCAGCTTGTAATTCAAACACTTTGCAAAATAACGGTTCAGATTGACAAATTTCGCCGTATTTGTTAGGATTTTCTTAAGTTTACCTTGAAATATCATTGAGCAATGTTAGTGCTTTTTGAGCATTTTTGCGACTTGATAGATCATATTTTTTAGCATAAACAAATAATTATTTGACATAAAATAAGAATTTTTAACTTCGCCGCCCTGATGGACTCACAAGGGCATTTTTTAGAATATTTAGAGGAATCGCCGCGTGCCTGAGATTCGCAATTACACCCTCAATTTTGGTCCTCAACATCCCGCCGCACATGGGGTTTTACGCATGGTGTTGGAAATGGATGGCGAGGTGATTGAACGGGCAGACCCCCACATCGGTTTGCTGCATCGTGCGACTGAAAAGTTAGCAGAAACAAAGCCTTTCAACCAAAGTATGCCCTACATGGATCGTCTGGATTACGTGTCGATGATGTGTAATGAACATGCTTATGTGATGGCTGTGGAAAAGTTATTGGGCATCGAAATTCCCATTCGGGCGCAATATATTCGAGTGATGTTTGATGAAATTACTCGTATTCTCAATCACTTGCTTTGGATTGGTTCGCACGGGTTGGACTTGGGCGCAATGACCATGTTTTTGTATGCGTTCCGGGAACGTGAGGATTTAATGGACTGTTATGAAGTGGTTTCTGGGGCGCGCCTCCATGCCGCTTATTATCGTGTGGGTGGCGTGTACCGCGATTTACCTGACAGTATGCCGAAATATACGCCGTCAAAATGGCATAGCAAGAGTGCAGTTGATAAACTCAATGAGGAACGTGAAGGCTCGTTGCTTGATTTTATTGAAGCTTTTACCAATCGTTATCCGTCGAAAGTCGATGAATATGAAACTTTGTTGACTGAAAATCGGATTTGGCGGCAGCGGACTGTGGGTATCGGCGTGGTGACTCCAGAACGGGCGTTTCAATTGGGCTTGACTGGTCCGATGTTGCGTGGCTCAGGAATTGAGTGGGATTTGCGTAAGAAGCAACCGTATGAAGTTTATGATAAAATGGATTTTTCAATTCCAGTCGGAGTCAACGGCGACTGTTATGATCGGTATTTGGTGCGGATTGAGGAAATGCGCCAATCAAATCGGATTATTAAACAATGCGTGGATTGGTTGCGTGCGAATCCCGGTCCAGTGACCGTTGATGATCATAAAGTTACGCCACCGTCTCGTGAAAAAATGAAGGCGGATATGGAATCCATGATCCATCATTTCAAATTGTTCAGCGAAGGTTATTGTGTGCCTGCGGGGGAAGTTTATGCGGCGATTGAGCATCCGAAGGGTGAATTTGGGATTTATATGGTGTCTGACGGTGCTAACAAGCCGTATCGTATGAAGATTCGCGCTCCCGGTTTTGCACATTTGTCTGCGATGAACGAAATGGCAACTGGACACATGTTAGCTGATGTGGTGGCGATTATTGGTACGCAAGACATCGTGTTTGGTGAAATCGACCGCTAGTTTTT
>DYNO01000067.1:0-7631 GCA_020721025.1 Thiomargarita sp.
ACCCCATTGCGATGGAAGAAGGCTTACGGTTCGCGATTCGTGAAGGCGGTCGTACCGTCGGTGCCGGCGTTGTTGCCAAAATTGTTGAATAATCGTAGTTGCACAAGAAGTTATTTTCATGTTACAATGTGAAAGTGCATGAAAGATTTTCGGTGGGACAGTTAAACTGTCTCACCCACAAGCAGTTATCTACAGGCCAATAGCTCAATTGGCAGAGCAGATGCCTCCAAAGCATCAGGTTGGGAGTTCGAGTCTCTCTTGGCCTGCCATTTTTTCTGGCAGTTTCCATTTCCCATTCTTGTAGATTCCCATGAATACCAATGTAACCGTTCCTCAAAATACCCGATCTGATGTTATGAAGTGGACACTTGCCATTGTGCTGTTGACTGCGGGCATGATAGGGTTTTATTATTTTGCAGATTACCACATTATTGTACGTGTCGGCGGATTGGTGCTGCTGGCATTAATTGCCACGTATGTCGCCACCAAAACCACATTAGGTCAACAAACACTAGGTTTTCTACACGAATCTCATATCGAAGTACGCAAGGTGGTGTGGCCCACTCTCGAAGACACAATACAAACTACGGGTATTGTCGCATTGGTGGTGGTCATCGTTGCGATATTTGTTTGGTTAATAGATATTTCGTTGATGCAACTGATGCGACTGGTCACGGGTGCTTAAATGGCGATGCGTTGGTATGTCGTTCATTCTTATTCTGGATTTGAAAAATCAGTGATGCGTTCATTGGGGGAGCGAGTGGCTCGTTCGCCTGATCATGTGCGCGAATGTTTTGGGCAAATCCTTGTTCCAACTGAAGAAGTGGTTGAAATGAAGGATGGGCAAAAGCGCAAAAGTGATCGCAAATTGTACCCCGGTTACGTGTTGGTACAGATGGAAATGAATGACGATACATGGCATTTGGTCAAAAGTGTGCCGAAAGTCATGGGATTCATTGGTGGCACTCAAGAAAAACCCGCTCCGATCACTGAAAAAGAAGCCGATGCGATCTTACTCCGAGTTGAATCCAGTGCCGATAAGCCGCGTCCGAAAACTTTGTTTGAAATTGGCGAAGTGGTGCGAGTCACTGACGGACCCTTTAACGATTTCAGTGGCGTAGTTGAAGAAGTCAATTACGAAAAGAATCGGTTACGGGTTGCCGTTTTGATTTTTGGACGTTCGACTCCGGTTGAGTTAGAATTTAGTCAGGTTGAAAAAGAATAATCTTGTTTCATTTTCCATCTGGAGAACTATCATGACTGACTTGCACACCTCTATTGAAAAACCAGAATATCGGATTGAATCCACAGAAACTGAACTTGATCAAGATGAATTGCTATGGCAAGCAAAGATCGACGAATTATTTGAACAGATTATTTCGTGGTTTGCTCCATTCAGTGGGTTAATTGAATGCAAGATTATCCCGATCTTGATTAATAACTATGAGGAATTTTGGGAAGATCACGATCTGCCATCCTTGCCTCAAAAAACAGAAAATGTGTTGCGGATTACCTTTCCCAGTGGCAAGTATGCTGAATTGCTGCCATCGGGCCCGCATATCATTGGCAATAATTATGAAGAATATTTTGCCGAGGTGAACCTAAGAATGCGAAATAGAAGACTTGTTATGGTCATGGTAAACAAGAACTCTTCTTGGGAATGTGCCGAGTATTTTGGAGTATATAAACCGTTGATATTTACTCAGTTTGATCAGCAGACATTAAACTCATTTTTGCTATAGCCAGATTATGAGTTAGGATTTGATTTCTAGACCACTGAGTTATGATTCCCTCAGTGGTTGATAGTCTTATGTTTATTTAACAATACAAATGGTGAAAACAATGAAACTTTATGAATCAGTAAATGAAATTATTAAATATCATGAAAAACAAGAAAATTGTATCTGGCAAAATACTGAAGAAAGTTTGCCAGAAAGCTATCGTCAATTAGACTTAGTGAGGCTATATATAATGACGGCATTCAGTCTAATAACCTTCTTGGAGGGGAGATTCAGGGAGATTATTTGGGTTGCAGATACTCAAGACAAAATAAGTCAAGAACTTCAAAGTGAATTTAAGCAACGAAAGTCGGATTATGTCAACTTTACCAAGATTTTGAAACACCTAGATCAAATACTTGAAAATTTTTCTCCAGAGCAACTAGACTTGCCACCAGAAGCAATTAAACAATTACAAAGATACATTGTTCAGCTAGAAACAAGAGAAATTGGATTTAGAAACTGGTATGCTCATGGTCTATGGGATATTAATCAGCAGAGAGAAATTTTTGATTCAGACAGTAGTATTGAATTAACGAAATGTCAAAAGTTGTATCACCGCTTGACAGCAATATGCCGAGATTTTGAGAAGCATATTTTTAAACAACCTGAAAAATTATAGAGTTAGCATTCAATCCAACCTCTCGCATGAATTGCGTAACCACCACTGCGAGGGGTTTTGTTTTTAAATTTTTAGTCACCTTTAAAATAATTTGGGGAGCTCTTCGAGCGATATCACCCATAAGGAATAGTCATGGCAAAAAAAGTTACAGCGTATATTAAGCTGCAAATTAAGGCGGGGCAAGCCAATCCCAGCCCTCCGGTCGGTCCAGCGTTGGGTCAGCATGGTTTAAACATCATGCAATTTTGCAAAGATTTCAATGCCCAAACGCAAGGCTTGGAACTTGGCACGCCGACTCCCGTCATCATTACTGCGTATAGCGATAAAAGCTACACCTTTATTCTCAAAACGCCGCCTGCTTCCGTGTTGCTGAAAAAAGCTGCGGGAATTAAAAGTGGCAGCAAAACGCCTCATACCGACAAAGTGGGTAAGGTGACGCGGGCGCAAGTGGAAGAAATTGCAAAAGTAAAAATGCCAGACTTGACTGCTGCTGATTTGGAAGCCGCGATGCGTACCATTGCCGGTAGTGCGCGGAGTATGGGTATTGACGTGGAGGGCATGTAATCATGGCAAAATTAACGAAACGTATCAAAGCGATCCGTGAACAAGTTCAACCCGGCAAATATTATCCCATTTTAGACGCATTTGGTGTGTTGAAAACTATTCCACCGTTGAAATTTGTCGAATCCGTTGATGTTGCGGTAAATTTAGGTGTTGACCCTCGTAAATCCGAGCAAGTGGTGCGTGGTTCCACCATTTTGCCACACGGTACAGGTAAAACAGTACGCGTTGCCGTATTTACTCAAGGGGCGAATGTCGAAGCTGCCAAGGCTGCCGGTGCCGATATCGTGGGTTTTGAAGACCTTGCACAAGAAGTCAAAGACGGTAAAATGGATTTCGATGTGGTGATTGCCAGCCCCGATGCCATGCGGATTTTAGGACCCTTGGGAAAAATATTGGGCCCTCGTGGTTTGATGCCGAATCCAAAAACTGGCACGGTAACTCCCGATGTTGCCACCGCGGTGAAAAATGCGAAGGGTGGACAAGTGCGCTATCGGACTGATAAAAATGGGATTATTCATTGTACTCTAGGTAAAGTCTCTTTTACGTCTGAACAGTTGCGTGATAATTTACAAACCTTGCTTGCCGATTTGGTCAAAGCAAAGCCCAGCACCTCAAAAGGTGTGTATTTAAGAAGAGTCACTGTCTCTACCACAATGGGCCCCGGCTTGATGGTAGAACAATCGTCTTTGTCATTGTAGTTATTGTCTGAATCCTAATTTTCATAAAAACAGCTTGATTATGATAATTAAGTAAATTATGCGAATTACGGTTCAGACAAGAAACTGCAATCAATCGAACTTTGGAAGTCATTGGATCAGCTCCGGTGGCTGTCAAAGACCGCAGGTGTTTTCACCAAACTTAATGTCCTGCGTAGATAGCATAAAAGTCGTTTGGAAACAGGCTTTTATGGTGGTTTTACCAACAAGGAGTAAATGATGCCGCTCAAGCTAGAAGATAAGCAGGCTATCGTGGCAGAAGTGAATGCTGTGGCTGCAACTGCCTATTCCGCAATCGTTGCCGAGTACAGTGGGATTACAGTCTCGGAAATGACAGGGTTACGGGCAAAAGCGCGTGAAGCAGAAGTCTATCTCAGAGTGGTTAAAAATACCTTAGCCCGTCGTGCGGTTGAAGACACGGGATTTGGGTGTTTGAAAG
This sequence comes from Thiomargarita sp., assembly GCA_020721025.1. GTDB lineage: Bacteria > Pseudomonadota > Gammaproteobacteria > Beggiatoales > Beggiatoaceae > DYNO01. Next base: position 4,120 of record DYNO01000067.1, read on the forward strand.
AAACGTTGGTTGGACCGGTGATTTTGGCTTTTTCTAAGGCTGATCCCGGTTCGGCTGCACGCATCATTTCTGAGTTTAGCAAGACGAACAAGAAAATTGTGGTGAAAGGTGTGGCTCTCAGTGGCAAATTGTTAGCGGTTTCTGATTTAGAAGCCCTGTCGAAGATGCCAACGAAGGATCAAGCCATCAGCCAATTGATGTCCGTCATCAAAGCCCCAGTGACCAAATTTGTGCAAACGTTGCGCGAGCCTCATGCCAAATTGGTGCGTACTTTTGCTGCGGTGCGGGATAGTAAAGAAGCCCCCGCGGAAGAAACAGCCGCTGCTTAATTTTTGTTACATTGACTTTAAACTGATTTTATACGGAGTATTTATCCATGGCTTTATCCAAAGAAGAAATTTTAGACGCAGTTGCTGCGATGTCCGTGATGGACGTAGTTGAATTAATCAAAATGATGGAAGACAAGTTCGGTGTTTCCGCAGCCGCCGCAGTTGCTGTTGCCGCCGCCCCTGCCGCAGCCGCCGCCCCTGTCGAAGAAAAGACTGAATTCAATGTCATGCTCACCAGTTATCCCGCTGACAAGAAAGTTGGCGTGATTAAAGTGATTCGTGCCATCACCGGTTTAGGTTTGAAAGAAGCCAAAGACTTGGTGGAAGGTGTACCTTCGATGGTCAAAGAAGCAGTTTCTAAAGACGAAGCTGCCAAGATCAAGAAAGAATTGGAAGAATCCGGCGCAACTGTTGATGTGAAATAATTTGGTTTGATGGCGGGGTGTTTTATGATAGAATACTCCGCCATGACATATTGTTTCAATATCGAGAGGTTGATCTGATGAGTTTGCTAAAAATTGTTATTTTGTCATTCATTGGATTTACTGCTATCTTGTTAGGAATTCTGCTAGCACTGTCTTTTATCCTTCCGCAACGTCCAGAATACGTTCCAACAGCCCCCACGGTAGAAATTGCAAGTCCAGTTATCACACCGTCCGTGACTCCTCCATCAAAATCAACGGTTTCTCAACAACCCACTCAACAAGTTCCTGCGACTCCTCCTCCAGTAAAACCGACAGTTTCTCAACCTACTTCTACAACTCCTCAACGTTTTTCTAATTTTCACTGTGCTGGCAAAACTCATTGTTCTCACATGAATTCTTGTGAAGAAGCCAAATTTTATTTACGCAACTGTCCAGGTGTAAAAATTGATGGAGATAACGATGGTATTCCATGTGAAAAACAGTGGTGTAACTGAATTATCCGAGGATAACATTGATATATTTTGCAACTTCTTGCGTAGGAATTGGCATCAGAAAGTTTCTTCATCAAGTTATAGTCCTGTAAGACAACGTTAGGAAATTAAAATGTCTGATTTATATGAACTTTATCAAAAAAATTATACGGCATGGGCTGAAAAAACAGCGGAGCTACTAAAAGCGGGTCAATTTTCTGAATTAGACATTGAACATTTACTGGAAGAATTGGCAAGTATGGGCGCAAGTGAATACAATGAATTAGAAAGTCGTCTGACCATATTAATTGCCCATTTGCTCAAATGGCAGTTTCAATATCAACAACTATCAACACGTTGGCAAGAATTTAAGGGGGATAGTTGGCGTTCTACGATTATCGAACAACGTACCAGAATTGCGAAGCGGTTACGCAAATCACCGGGTTTGAAAACAAATTTACCCGAAATTCTCTCAGAAGCCTACGAAGATGCGCTGGAATTGGCGATAAAAGAAACTCGATTATCCGCCGCTACTTTTCCATCTGAATGTCCCTATACAGTTGAACAACTGTTGAATGATGATTTCTATCCTCAACAAAATTAGTGGGTTGATGCAGGATGCGCCGCAAAACTAATCATGATATCGCAATCCTGCTCAACTAAAATGTCTGTTGCCATATCTGCTGCCAATTCTCCAAATTGAATGCTTCGTACACTCTCGGCAGGGGGAATAATCCGCATCCACACGCTATCTCGCTCAAATGGATTTTCAATAATCTCAACCAATTCGATGTCTGGGAAATGCAATTTTAGCTTATGAAACAGGTCATGACTGAGTTGTTTTTGAACAACAGTTAGCATAATTTGAACAATTTATAGACAGCTTCTCAATAAAATTAGAACGGTAATTTAACTGAGTTGCGTCGAATAAGAGCCAATACCTTCGGACGACCTCCGCTACTCAAGGTAAAACCAAGCCCACTGCGGTAGCTTTCCGGAATATAAAAACGGTTATCATCATTTCCCTTATCCTTATCTTCAAAGATGATACCTAGTTTCTGTAATGCCTCTGTTAGTTCAGGAGTGAGTCCAACTTTCTTCGCATCAAATGGGACAATTTTTTCGTCCTTATGAATATGATCCAGTGATTTAGCCCATTCTTTTAGCACGCCAATCTCTGCTTTTGCTTCCTCTACTTTTTCTTTACTACAGTTAATCACCGCTTTACGAATGGCTTCGGGTAATAGAACCCTATCTGCTAATGCAGACGAACGTTCGCTATTGCTATGTTTTGCTGCATAATGTAAAAATCTAATAAGGTCACGGGCTTGTAAACGACCATTCAAATCACATAGTGTTGTAAATATCCAACGAGCTGCTATGGCTTCTTTTGAATTACCTGAACCCAACTTGTGACCCCATAGCTGATGCAATTCTTTGGATAACTCATCAATAGACAACTTTTCAAAATCTTTTTTATCTGCCCAAGACAATTTGGCTTCACTACATATCCAGTAGGCTAAACGCAAAAAAGATTCGGCTGTCCATTCTAATGCAAAAGCCTTGTATCGATCTTCAAACTGTCCAGCGTTTTGTTGGATGGCGGTGCGCACATAGTCAGAACGCACAAACTCAATGATACCTAGGCGGTTATCAGTTATTTCGTTTAACCGATTAGGGAGTCTAAGTAAACTTTCCAAAGCAACTCGCTGTCTTGTGTCATTAGCACTTGGAAATAATTCTTCAAGTCCATCAATGAGGATCACTAAACGGATTTTTTTTGAGATTAGAAAACCATTTAAATCATTTAGAGAATCACCAGATATACTAAATACCTCTAACAATTTGTCTATCCAAAACTTTGCCCAATCAGAAATGTTAACAGACTCTTTTCTAGTCACGCAATCTCGCAATTCAATTTCAGAAAAAGATCGGGATAAAGTGAGTTCTCGAAAGCAGTTGTCCCGGCACATCTTAACGATTTCTTCGGCTTCCTTCTTTAAGTTTTGAGAAGAAAACAATGGAAAAATGACCGTTTTTTCGCCGCTAGTTGGAGAACTCCCTATTTTTTCGAGAAAAATCTCCCACGTTTTAAGACGACATAATTGCATGAAGTTGAAAGTCTTACCCGCTCCTTTTGCCCCTATTGAAATAGCAACAGGAATATCTTTATTGAAGTGTTTCCCAAAATTTCTTAATGGATCAGTGATAAGCAAGTTTTCACTTTCCCCGTTTTCTGCATAGATGTACTTTTTACACATTTCAGCAAGAGCTTTAGCTTGTTCAGT
>DYNO01000067.1:7731-15648 GCA_020721025.1 Thiomargarita sp.
CTTTCTTGTTTAGAAACTGCAAAAAGAGAAGTCCATTCTTTGATTTCATTAAATAACGGGCTTCTTCTAGTAAATTCGATTGCTTCTTTAAAATCTCGAATGCACATCAGACTAGAATCAAACAATGCATCAACAAAAATTAAGCCAGAACTGGCAGAGCTATCATCTTGGTTGCTAGGAAAAGCAGCATTGAATTGTTCGATGGCTAATTGATAATGGTCAGATTCCCGCAAAGTTGGTGTCAACAAACTTATAATAACTGTTGGAACAGTCGCTGGATTATTCGCATCTGTCACTAATGAACGTAACAGTGCAATTTTCTCCAAAACAAGTGCAATTCCTCGAGCAGATTGTGGAGCAACTGTAGAAACCAGAATTTTTTCAATACGGGGGTCAAATAGCAAAGGACTAGATAACTCACTCAACCCTGCACGCAAATCAACTAAAACCAGATCAACTTTGAGTTCGGTTGCTAATTTCTGAATTACGTCCCCTACACCCCAAGGTTTTTCAGGATTGCGAGCAATATGTTCCGGCAATATCGGGATATCCAATAATTCCGTAGGTCGCTCTGGATCAATACACGCAGGCAAAACAAAAATCTCATGTCCTTCGAGTGAAATAGAAACCTTTTGCAATTCTGTTGCACAATATTGAATTGTAGCTTCAAGGGATGAAGGCGGGTAATGAACAGCTTCAAGAAAGCGCACAAATGAGATTGTTGGGCGGTTAGCTACATCTAGCCAATAGGTGATTCCGGGGGCTTCTAAGTCAGAATCAATTAACAATATTTTAGTTTCACGTCCCTTATTCTTTTCCAAATAAGCAACCAAGTGTGTCATTAACGCAGTAGTTCGTCCCACACCACCCTTAAATGAGTGAAACACTGAGATATGCAAATTTTCTGGAAAAGGGGTAGGGGGAATAAAATTTTCTACTTTTTCCGAAAAATAGGCTAAATGATGCCACAACGGATAACGCGTTGGAAAGATTGCTTTCTCACTAGAATCAACAATCACTTCAATTGGATACACAGTATTATCAATGCGCAATTGCAAAGATTTTTCATTTTCATTTTGGATGAATGAATGACTAAAACCTTTAGAAAGCCACATAGACAGAGTGTGATTATCTTCAGTAACAGTAATTTCAGTGCCATCAAAATGACAACTAATATCTACAACAAAATCTGGAAACTTATTGAAACCATTTGTCATTTCACGGAAGCGGCGTTTAACATCCAACCATGTTATCAGCGGTGTGCGTTTGTCAAAATTTGATTCTGTCATTCCTTCAGTTCTCCTTGAATCCATCCTTTAATTTTTAGTAATTGTTGTTCCAACTCTTCATCAGTAGGTTGCTTTGCTTCCGCACCATAACGCCAGATTTGATTTAAATCACTACTCTTTGTATTACGCTGTCTCTTCTTTGGAAACTTTAGGGATTTTAACTGAATGTCTTCAATTAAGCAAAGTCCATTAATACCTAAACGTTCCATAAGTTCATTTAAGTCATGCTTGATTTCTTCAAATTGTCCCTCTGAATCTTTCTTCCCTTTTCTATTAAGGAAAACTGTCTTTAAGCCCGTCTCCACAGCATAAAACAATAATAAACGATGAGCATTGGTTTGTTTGTTTTGCTTTTGGGCTTCTTCAAAAGCTTTGAAAGCACTTTTGTAAGCACGTTCAAGTTCGCTGGAGGTAAACGTAAGCATATTCCTCTTTTCCCTCTTTTTCATCTTTGAAGTTTTTTATGACTAATTTTAACACACTCTAAAGTTCTCTCACAACAAATCCTGTGGATCAACATCCAACGACCAATGTAACTTACTGTTAAACATGGGGAAAGTGGGCAACCACTGCGATAATAACCGATGCAATGCGTCGCGTTGGGGTGATTGGATCAACAATTGCGCTCGATATTTATTGGCTTTACGTTCCATTGGCGCAGCAACGGGGCCCCAGAAACTCACTTTTTGCTCAGAATTCAATAACTCAGCCCGCCGTTTCGCATCCTCTAAAAATTGTAACGCCGCCTCACGACTCATCGCCTCCACTCGCAACAATGCCAAGCGACTAAACGGGGGAAATTCCGCTTCCTCACGTTCTGCTAATGCCGCCTGCGCAAACTCATGATATCCTTGCCCAATCAGATGCAACAACAATGGATGCTGGGGATGAAACGTTTGAATCAACACTAAACCAGGATCATCTGCCCGTCCTGCGCGTCCTGCGACCTGCATCACTAATTGCGCCACCCGCTCACTGCTCCGAAAATCAACACCTTGCAAGCCACCATCGATATTAATCACGCCCACCAGCGTCACTTTCGGAAAATGATGCCCCTTCGCCAACATCTGCGTACCAACCAAAATATCCACTTCTCCCGCGTGAATCTTCTCCAAAACCGTGTGCATCGCCCGTTTACTGCTGGTACTGTCGCTGTCAATCCGCAGAATTCGTGCGGTCGGAAACGATTCCAACAACCGTTCCTCAACCCGCTCCGTGCCCTGCCCCAACAAATGCAAACGCGGATGCCCACATTTCGGACATTTGGGATCAATCCGCCGACTCGCCCCACAATGATGACATTGCAACCGCTGGGTATCGCCGTGAAAAGTCAGTTTAGCATCACAATGTTGACACGTTGCCACCCAATCGCACTCATAACACATCAAAGTTGGCGCATATCCCCGCCGATTGATGAATAACAATACTTGCTGTCGATGATCTAAACAGCGTTGAATGGCGGTTTGTAACGATTGGGATAACGGATTTTTATCGGGTTGACGACGCATGTCAATGATTTTAAAGCTCGGATGCACCGCCGCGCCCGCTCGTTCTGGCAAAATCAAGTGGGAATAACGTTGTTGTTGTGCATTAAATAAACTGTCTAACGATGGGGTTGCGCTGCCCAAAACCACCGGAATTTTCGCCCGTTGCGCTCGAACCACTGCCACATCCCGCGCCGAATAACGGAATCTATCTTGCTGTTTATACGAAAGATCATGCTCTTCATCGACAATAATCACGCCCGGACGCGCCAAGGGAGTCCACACCGCCGAACGTGTCCCGATAATAATAGGGCTTTCACCGTCCCGCGCACTCAGCCACGCTTGCAACCGCTCTTTGTCAGATAATTTGGAATGAAACGCTGCGATAGGGACATGAAAACGTTGTTCAAACCGGTGAATCATCTGGGGCGTGAGGTTGATTTCAGGCACTAATACCAAAGCCTGTTTATTTTGTTTCAGAATCGCTTCAATGATTTGCAAATACACTTCTGTTTTACCGCTCCCAGTCACACCGTCGAGTAAACAGGGATAAAATTGTTTGGAATGCTGCAAAATGGAATCTACGGCTTGTTTTTGTGCATCATTGAGATGAAGTGCTTGATTTACACCATAATTACTTTTTTCTTCGGCAATAATCCAGCCTTTTTTTTCCAAACTGCGTAACGTCGTCGCGGCATTGGGAAGTTGATGTAATAGACTGTTTCGATTGAGTCCGTCTGGATAATCGTGCAGTAATTTTAGAATCGTCCGGGCATTTTCGCTCATCTTGGTATTGTCAAAATTAAGCGTAGTTGCAGTCATTGACAATTTGAGGCGATGATTTGATTCTAAGTTGGCATTCGTACCTTGATTCAATAAGTTAGGCAATGCTGTATTGATAACTTCACCGAGTGGATAATGATAATAGTCGCTTGCCCACTGAAACAGTTGCAATAAATCAGGCGGAAGCAGTGGAGTCGAGTCCAGTAATTCGAGCGCGGGCTTGAGTTTGTCAAGAAAATCGCTATTTTCAGCTAATTTGACAATAATACCGACATAACTTTTTGTTTTTAGCTGAGAAGTTTTAAGTTCAGGTTCAAGTAATGATAATTCTTCGCTGACGGTCACAGTTTTACCAAAAGGAACTCGAACACGCATACCGACTTGAATTTGCTCAGGAAGAATATTTTTCGGTGGGAGATAATCAAATAATCGTGGCAGCGGTACAGGAATAGCAACTTGGAGAATGAGCATGAGCATTGGACAGCGGGAAAAGCATGGAGTTAAACAAAAATTTGCGCGATTGGGATACAAATATTAAATTTAGAATCAATCACTTCATCACTCAAAAAATTTTAAGAATCTTAAATTGCATTCGCAGAAACATGAAACGAAATTTCTTGATACTATATCAAATCGTTCACGAATCGTATTTCGATAGAAATCGTATTTACTAAAATATTCAAGAGGTTGATTATAACAATGTTTTACAGTGTCACAGGCTTTGTTCAGATATTGCGCTTCTTTCGGTTATGGTTCGATTTTATGTGCTGATAACATCGCTTAATTTCCTAAGTTTTATCACGTTTCGGTCACGGGGACTATTCTAAGATGATACCTCTTGTTTGTCAACATGTTCTCGGTTTTATGCAAATTTTACGGAGTTAGGAGTTATGCAGTTCAAATCTAATTTTTAATTGATTCAAAAAGTTAATATTTTGATCTGTTTTTCGATGTAAAAAATATTCAAATTTATCAATTTCCATAATTCCATCTTCTATAAAATTTGAGCTGCGTCACTTCGTGATGAAAATGAGGTGATCGGCAGAATTTATATGTCAATAAATTTTAAAGAGAATTAAACGTAATTTGATATAGAAAACAAGCTGTTGCAGTGAAATAACGCGGTGTTTCATCAACAAGCTATCTGGTAGATTTAAATCGCTGAATAAAAATAATAATTAATAATCAAGAGTTATCGACGAACACGACAAAGGTAATAGTATTTTTTCCTTGTTAAACAATCATTTAAACTTTGTAGTGTACGTTTTATGCAAAATAGGTTAATATTATCAATAAGCAAGAGTCGTTTATTAATAATAAAATTAAGTTTCCAATCTAACTTCTTGAAATTATAAAATATACTAAAAAATGATTCATAAACCCAAAAAATCTACTCGCCGTGTTCTTGATGAACGCGCCACCATCGCCGCAATCATCAATAAACGGCAACGGACGACAACCCGAGCTGCTTCTGCTGAATTTCGCTTTACTCTCAAATGGCGTTTGCTCGTCCTCGTTATGCTCATGATTCCACTTATATCTTATATAAATTGGGTGAATGACAAAGTTCGTAAGCAATTTGATGGGAAACGTTGGGCAATCCCTGCGTCGGTGTATGCGCGCCCCATGGAATTTTACAAGGATGTGGAACTGAGCGCGGATATGTTGGATGAGGAGCTCAAAGCCATCGGTTATCAACAAACCTCTCAATTGAGTCAAGCGGGACAGTATCGACGGCGCGGAGATCAGTTTTTTTTGATGACACGAGGTTTTAAATTTTGGGACAGTGAAGAACCTTCGCGTACAGTGCAAATCAATATTCAAGAGGGTAAGGTAGAATCGGTGATTAATTTGAATAATAATCAACCGAATACGTTGATGCGCCTAGAACCCAAGTTGATCGGGAAAATTTATCCCACGAAGCAGGAAGATCGATTGATTGTGCATCTCACGGAAGTGCCTAAGTTTCTCATTACTGGCATGATTGCGACAGAAGATCGCCAGTTTTACTATCACAATGGTCTGAGTGTTCGCGGCATTTTACGCGCCATGTTGGCAAACTACCGGGCTGGGGAATTGACTCAAGGCGGTAGTACGATCACGCAACAGTTGGTGAAAAATATGTTGTTGACTTCAGAACGTAGTGTGAATCGTAAGCTGAATGAGGCGATGATGTCGTTGTCACTCGAATGGCATTATACCAAAGAACAAATTTTAGAAGCCTATCTCAATGAAGTATTCTTGGGGCAGGATGGCAAACGGGCGATTCATGGCGTGGGAATGGCAGCATGGTTTTATTTTAACCGTCCAGTTGATGAGTTGAAACTGCATGAGGCTGCCATGTTAGTCGGATTGGTAAAAGCTGCGTCCGATTATAATCCACGTAAATATCCCGAACGCGCCAAGTCTCGGCGGGATTTGGTGTTAGATTTGATGGCAGATCAGGGTTATATTAAACGAATCGAAGCCAATAAAGCGAAGGAACTTCCGTTGGGCGTGGTGGATGAATCAACCTCTGACGCTTCCAAAATTTCGCCCTATCCTGCTTTTCTGGAACTGGTGCATCATCAACTGCGGGAATATTATCGGGAATCGGATTTAAGTTCAGACGGTTTGCAAGTTTTCACCACCCTAGACCCCATTTTGCAACGCCATGCAGAAGAAGCCATGACCAAGGGTATTGTCAATTTGGAAAAAACTCATGGGGGCTCGACGCGGCGTTTGGAAGGGGCAATGGTGGTAACGAGCACCGATAATGGCGAAGTGTTAGCCCTAGTGAACGGACGCAATCCGCGCTTTATGGGATTTAATCGACCATTAAATGCTGCACGACAAATCGGTTCATTGGTCAAGGCAGCAATTTATCTCACCGCGTTAGAAAATGGTTTTTCATTGACCAGTACACTCAACGATTCACCTTACACATGGGTTGATAAAAAAACTGGGGTGGCGTGGCGACCTAAAAATTATGATTTCCGTTCCCATGGACAAGTTCCTTTGATAAATGCGTTAGCAAATTCGTACAATCTCGCGGCAGTGCGTTTGGCTTCTAATTTCGGCGTAGATAAAATTCGCAATACTATCAGTCGAATGGGAGTCAAGCGTAAAGTGGAATCGCATCCCACCATGTTATTGGGGAGTCTCGGTTTAACCCCGCTGGAAGTGGCGCAGATGTATCATACAATTGCCAGTGGGGGATTTCGCACCCCGTTGGCAACCATTCGTTACGTGATGAATCAAAACGGTAAGCAATTAAGAAATAACGGATTTTTTAGTGAACCAGCGTTTGATTCCGGCTCAGTGTTCTTACTGCAACATGCGTTACAACATGCGTTTCGTGCGGGAACAGGCAAACGGGTGGGGCAACAATTTCCCAGTAGTTTGATGCTGGGCGGAAAAACTGGCACCACCAATGAGATGAGGGACAGTTGGTTTGCGGGTTTTGGCGGGCAATATTCCGTTGTGACTTGGTTGGGACGGGATGATAATAAACCGATGGGACTCAGTGGGGGACAGGGCGCGTTGCAGGTTTGGGGGAGTTTTATGAAATCGGTTAAAATGAAAGCCGTCAAACCTGTCACTCCGAATAATGTTGAGTGGCGTACTACCAGTGGCGGAATGAGTGTACCATTCATCGCGAATCGCAACCCTTCGTCTCCCCCATTTTCTCCCAGTCCTGAAAAATCTTTTGGGCAGAAATCGGTGGCGAATAGTGACGATCTGATGTCATTCACTGTCTCTCCCCGTGCGGCAAAACCTTGAGGAATATTGTATTATGCCGAATTTATCTGTGAAAAAATCGTGGTATCGTGAACCTTATGTATGGATGCTGATTACTTTTCCGTCAGCGGCGGTGATTGGGGGTTTTATTACCTTGAGTTTGGCAATTCAATCCAGCGATGGCATAGTGGAAGATGATTATTACAAACGGGGCTTAGAAATTAATCGCACCTTGGATCGGGATAAAGCCGCGGTGACTCATGGCTTGATGGCAGATGTGACTTTTAATGTGGCTGACAAATTGATTACGATAGCTTTTACCAGCAAACCTGAGTATCAATTGCCTGACAGTGTAGTGATTAGTTTTAAACATCATACTCGTCAAGGTTTTGATCAAAAAGTCTTATTGCAACGCATTGATGCAACTCACTATCAGTTACCCTTGCCGGAATTAACCGCCGGAGATTGGACTTTAGAATTGGCAGCAGCCGACTGGCGATTGATGCGGTCGGTAAAAATGCCAATGAAGATGAGCCGAGATTTCAGATTGACACCGTTGTAAAAGTAATTTTTATCCGTTGCCAGAAATTAATTGAATCACCAAGTTGTGATCACTACAATTTGATGATTCACAGGCAACG
>DYNO01000246.1 GCA_020721025.1 Thiomargarita sp.
GAGTAATCAAGCAGTTGTGTTGACGACGTGAACGAAGTGAGAATCATTCGCACATTTTGTCCGAACAATTCATAACTTTTTAGGATCGGTCAGTTTTTATCTCGATAAAGTGGTGACGCTGCGAGATAATGATTGGGAATATCTACAAAATTTTTTCCATTTACCAACGCAACCCGAACAAATTGATGCCATGCCCATTCGGCTCAAGTCAACCGTTCCTGTGCCAATTACTTTTGAAAATCAAGACAGTAGCGATACGACTCAATTGACCGCGCAACCGGTTCAAAATTGTCAAACAATATTGTTTTAAATCTCTCGTCATTCAGTGAGGTAAATTATGTGTAATACTTGTGGTTGTAATGTCACGACCGGCAATGTGCATCTGATTCATGGCGATGGCAAATTAGCCAAAACTGCACACGGTCACGAATCTATCAGTATTTTACAAGGATTATTATCGGAAAATGATCATCAAGCCTTGCATAATCATGAACATTTTGATACGCATGGGGTATTGGCGATTAATTTGATGTCCTCGCCGGGATCGGGGAAAACTGCACTGTTAGAAGCTACGATCCGGGCGTTGAAAGATGAATTTCAGATAGCAGTCATTGAAGGGGATTTGGAAACCGAAAATGATGCCCAACGCATTCGTCAAACGGGTGTGCCAGCGATTCAAATTGTCACCGGAACGGCTTGTCATCTCGATGCCCATTTAATTCATGATGCGTTACATCATCTGCCACTCGCACCGTTAGACATTGTTTTTATTGAAAATGTGGGCAATTTGGTTTGTCCTGCCAGTTTTGATCTGGGGCATCATCGCAATGTAACCTTACTTTCTGTGACGGAAGGTGAGGATAAACCGGCGAAATATCCGGTCATGTTTCGTGCTTCAGATGTGATATTATTGACCAAGATAGATTTATTGCCGGTGTTGGACGATTTTCACCCAGAACAGGCGGAAAGTTATGTGCGACAATTGGCAAATCCCGCGCCGGTGCTACAAGTTTCTGCGAAACGCGGGACGGGAATGGAAGTATGGTTGACATGGTTACGTCAGCAAGTCGCGGCACAACGTCAACGAATTTCGCAAGGTTTCACGGCACGCCCGGCACGACAGCCAGACGCAATTTATTCGCCGACGGACTCCCCACATTATCAACATTCTCATGCCGCGTGAATCAAATGCTACAATGTGCTAGGCTAATTTTTCGATGTTTCCAAACGCATCGCTTTACTTGACTTCAGCGAAAATTTTATGAACAACAGAAGACATCATTTATTCCTCGTGCTTATGCTATGGCTATCTTTGAATGGCGTAGCGATGAGTGATGACCAAACCACCCTTGTCGAATCTTCAGAAAAAACAGTGACATGGCAAAATGGCGATAAATATACCGGACAATATCGTGGTCATGAGCGCACCGGGCGTGGGGTCTATACGTGGGCAAATGGCGATAAGTACGAAGGCGAATTTCGCAACGGCAAGCGGCACGGACTCGGTAAATATACTTGGGCAAATGGTGAGCAATACATCGGAGCTTATTCAAACGATGCTCGTGATGGAAATGGCATCTACATCTGGTCAGATGGAAGCAAGTTTAGAGGTGTATTTGCGCGCGGCAAGACAGGCGAGGGAAACTTTTTGCTGCCTTCCGTCACGCTCAATGACAATGAATTAGTCTTGCAACCTGCTCCAAAATTACCTGCTGCAAAATCAGAGAAACCAACCGCTGAACCCACACAAACACCAAAATTGACCGGTCGATATCGAGTCACTTGGCAAAATCATGATACTTATGAAGGCGATTATCTCGATGGCAAGCGCACCGGTCAGGGCACTTATTACTGGGCGAATGGTGACAGTTATGCTGGTGAATTTGTGGACGGTAAACCAGATGGTCAGGGGATTTATCAGTGGAATAATGGTGAAGTTTACAAAGGTCACTATCAACAGGGGCAGCGGTTTGGCGAGGGAAATTATTTCTGGAATAATGGCGACCGCTATCAGGGGCAATTGAATCGCGGGCAACTTCATGGCAAGGGCAGTATCGTTTGGGCGGATGGTGACAGTTATGAGGGCGAATTTCTGCAAGGACAGCGTACTGGAAAGGGGGTGTATATTTCGCAAGGAGGCGACCGTTATGAAGGGAACTTTACCGAAGGCAAGCGAGATGGACAAGGTGTGTTGATTTCCGCCGATAGTGGAACGGGCGTATGTCGTGCTGAATTAAAATTTCAACAAGGGTTGCCACAATCATTCGAGCCCGAGCATCCGGAAGCCCAATGTGAAGGTTTGTACCCCAAGATGAAATAAAAAATTCATTTTCTCAACCATCTGTTGTTAGATGAAAATGTTTAAACGCTCACTTTTTTAGAATTTTATTGAGCGATGAACCTGTTGATTTTAAACAACTAATTTATTTTACTGATTAATCAACCACTGACATCACGTCTATGCAAAACGTTGACACACTCATTTATGCCGGCTGGATTATCCCCGTCGTCCCAGAGAACGTGGTGTATGAACATCACGCCATCGCGATCAATGAAGGCAAAATTATCGCCATTCTGCCCAGTGATCAAGCTGCCAGTTCATTTACCGCCCGCCTGACCCATCGTTTAAATACACATCTAGTGATTCCCGGTCTGATCAATACCCACACCCACGCCGCGATGACTTTATTACGTGGTTTTGCCAGTGATTTACCGCTCTCGGATTGGTTGACGCAGCGAATTTGGCGCGCTGAAACCGCATGTGTCAGTCGGGAATTTGTGGCGGAGGGAACCAAACTCGCCATCGCGGAAATGTTGCGCGGCGGAGTCACTTGTTTCAACGACATGTATTTTTTCCCCGACGTAGTTGCAGAAGTCGCGGAACAAGTGGGAATGCGCGCCAGTATTGGTCTGATAGTCATTGATTTTCCCACCGTGTGGGCACAAAATCCGGACGAATATTTACAAAAGGGGCGCGAAGTTTATCAACGTTTTGAACAACATCCGTTGCTTAAATTCACTGTTTCCCCCCACGCGCCTTACACCGTTTCTGACGCACCCTTGCAAGCCGCCTATCAATTGGCAGAATCTTTGGATTTACGTTTTCACATCCATGTACATGAAACTGCCGATGAAATTACGCAATCGTTGGCACAATATCAACTGCGTCCATTGGAGCGTTTAGATAAATTGGGCGTTTTATCCTCTCGCACCTTGGCAGTTCATCTGACGCAATTAACCGAAGCGGAAATCACCCAACTTGCTGAAAAATCAGTCCATGTTCTGCATTGTCCCGAATCCAATTTGAAACTCGCCAGCGGTTTTTGTCCGATCACTCAATTGCATCAAGCAGGGGTGAATGTGGCATTGGGAACGGATGGCGCGGCAAGCAATGACGATTTAGACATGTTGGGGGAAATGCGTACTGCGGCATTGTTGGCGAAGGGTGTTTCTCAAAATGCGAAAAGCATTCCTGCCAATGTTGCGTTACAAATGGCAACGTTGAACGGCGCGCGGGCATTGGGGATTGATCACCTGACGGGATCGTTGGAAGCCGGCAAAGCTGCCGATTTAGTCGCCATTGACATGCAACAGATTGAAACACAACCAATTTATGACATACTGTCGCAATTAGTTTACTCGGTGAGTCGGGAACGCGTGACAGACGTGTGGATTGCCGGCAAACACTTGTTAAAATCCCGTGCCCTGACTTCATTAGACATTCGTGACGTAGCAGCAAAAACTGTATTATGGCGGGATAAGGTGCTGCATTCCATCGCAGAAAAGTAAATCACCAAAACTTTACAAAATGAACATGGTAAATATTGTTAAATAAAACAAAGAATTCCTCGTTCCCATGCGCCGCGTGGGAATGCCGTCCAGACGCGCCAGCGTCATTTGATGGGTTTAACAATTTTGTAGCCATCTCTCTATTTCAATATGAGAATAATTTTCTATCAACATAATAAAAAGCAATCAGTTTCCTCGTTCCCATGCGCCGGCGTGGGAATGTCGTCCAGACGCGCCAGCGTCACGAGTGATGATTTTCCTCGTTCCCATGCGCCGGCGTGGGAATGTCGTCCAGACGCGCCAGCGTCAC
>DYNO01000068.1 GCA_020721025.1 Thiomargarita sp.
GGGTTATAGACCTGTTTCACTTGGTATTAAAGATTTCAAATCGGTTCTATATTTAGGCGATTGCCTCAACATATTGCGAGGTTATATCAAAGACGAATCGGTGGATTTAATCTACATTGACCCACCGTTCAATTCCAAACGCAACTACAATATTTTCTTTGACGACAAAGAGATACACACGCAACGCGTCGCTTTTGAAGACACTTGGTCGTATAAAAACGTCAGTGAGTCATTATTGGAGTTGCAAACGGTTAAAAATGAAAAGTTACACATTCTTCTCAAGGCTTATCAAGAAGTTGCGCCGCTGGTTTTTCCATATTTAGTGATGATGACGTTGCGCATCCTCGAATTGCATCGCGTTTTGAAACCCACCGGGAGTTTTTATTTGCATTGTGATCCCACTGCAAGTCATTATTTAAAAACGATTTGCGATACTATTTTTGGTTCAAAAAATATTATCAATGAAATTGTATGGTGTTACGAGACGGGTGGACGGGCAAAAAGCAATTTTCCTCGCAAACACGACATTATATTTTGGTATGGAAAAACAAAGGATTACCGATTT
Organism: Thiomargarita sp.; assembly: GCA_020721025.1. Taxonomy (GTDB): domain Bacteria; phylum Pseudomonadota; class Gammaproteobacteria; order Beggiatoales; family Beggiatoaceae; genus DYNO01. Next base: position 566 of record DYNO01000068.1, read on the forward strand.
TTTTATGATGCGGTTGCATTGCCACGAGATACCTCGACCATGCACGAGCCAATTTTAATTGATGAGGAAGGTCGTCCTTATCAACGTAATATCAAGAATAATAAAGAATATCGCTATTATTTGGATAAAGGGACATTGCCAAATGATTGGTGGATTGACATTCAAGCGTTAAATCCTTCAGCAAAAGAAAGATTAGGCTATCCAACGCAAAAACCACGCGCCTTGTTAGAGCGGATTATTGCTGCAAGTTCCAATGAAGGTGATCTAATTTTAGACGGCTTTTGTGGTTGTGGCACAACGATTGATGCAGCAGAAAGTCTGAAACGTCAATGGGTTGGGATAGATATTTCACCGATAGCCATTGCATTGATGAAACGGCGATTGCAAGACAGTTACAAAACAGAATTGTCAAAATTCACCGTGCGCGGCATTCCGGAGGATAAAATCAGTGCTGAGAAACTTTGGGAGCAAAATCCGTTTGCATTTCAAGACTGGTGGATAACCGAGTTTGATGTTTTCTCGACTACGTTTGGCACAAAAGGCGCGGACAAAGGTATCGACGGTTTGGGAATGTACCTGCTTCCCGGCGTTGAGCAACCGATTAAGGCAGCATTTCAAGTTAAGGGTGGAAAAGTGCAATCAAAAGATATAGATGCGTTGTGGGGTTCGATGAATAAACATAAGTGTGAACTCGGTGTGTTTCTCAGTTTGCAAGCTCCAACCAAGCCAATGCTGGAAACGGTTGCCAATTCAGGCTATTACAGTGCAGCGGGTTTCAATTATCCCCGTTTGCAGATTTTAACGTTAGATGAATTCTTCAGCGGTAAATCATTAAATCTTCCAAAAACCAACATCACTTTCAAATCTGCCCAGACCACGGGTAAAGTCAGCGAACAAGAAGGATTATTTTAAAAAATTTTCGCTGGAGCAGTGTTGAAAACTGCTGAAGTTTGATTTAAATTTCGTATTGCAAAATTTTCCCATCCCCGTTTAAAATATCTCAGTTACAGGAAAAATTATTTGGAAATCATCAGTTTACTCAGTATTGGCGTGTTTGTCGGTATCATCGCAGGCTTATTGGGCGTGGGCGGTGGTGTGATTATTGTTCCGACAATGATATGGTTATATCACACCACATTTCCCAGCACACACTTGATGCAAATCGCGCTCGGCACTTCTCTTGCCACGATTGTTGTGACTTCTCTCTCGTCGATTTATGCACACCATCGTCATCAAGCTATTTTGTGGGACATTGTTTGGCGACTCACGCCCGGCATTATTGTTGGAGCATTACTAGGGGCTTGGTTCGCAGATAACTTGTCAAGCAACACGTTACATCATGTTTTTGCAATATTTTTATTCATGGTTGCCGCACAAATGGGGTTGGGCAAACCACCCGCATCGCACCGACAACTCCCCGGCAATTTCGGCATGAACTTGGTCGGCAGCGTGATTGGAATGGTTTCTTCATTGGTAGGAATTGGGGGCGGCTCATTGACCGTTCCTTTTTTAACGTGGTGCAATATTGCCATTCGTAACGCTGTGGCAACATCCAGTGCTTGCGGCTTTCCTGTCGCTGTTGCAGGCACAATTGGTTTTATTTTCAATGGCTTAAATGTGCCCAATTTGCCCGAAGGTAGCATTGGTTATATCTATCTGCCCGCATTTTTAGCCATCGTTCCCACCAGTTTATTATTTGCCCCAGTGGGTGCGAAATTAGCGCATACTCTGCCAACAATTGTGGTCAAACGTTTTGCAGCCGGGTTTCTTGCCGTCGTCGGGACAAAAATGTTGTACAGTTGAAAAAGACTGCGTTTCGTTGAATTAATTGGTTTTTGGGGTGTGAGATTTGGTCATGGATTTGGGCGATTGCACAATCAACCATTGTTGTAACTCCTTGATTTTAGAACGTAACTGCATTTCATCAAGTTGCTCCAAACCTTGAACACGTTGCACCAATTGTTGATAAAATTTTTGGCAACAATCTATCAATTCCTGCATCGTATGCAGTTCCCGGGCGCGCTTTTCCAAGTGTGGATAGCTTCCGCCTTAATCTGCTCCACCCGTTCCATCATGAAACTATTTTTTTCAAAACATGCGTTAGGATACAAACAAAGTAATTGACTTGCCGAGATTTTTCCATCAAAAGTTTCTAATTCACCGGTTTGAATTTTTTGCTGCAACGTGGTGCGAGTTACGCCGACTAAACGCGAGGCACGGGACACGGTAAGAAATTCAGTCATGAAGTGTTTCCTCCAAAAAAATTAAATTTATACAACGAGATGTCCTTGTTTATCAGCCAAATCAATACTGACTTGCATCCCGGAGTTAAATTCGATAAAATCGTTTTCAATGCCATCGCTAAAAATGACTCCATTTTCAGGCATTTGTGATACTAAACTGAGCGGTTGTTGCGGGGTAATTTTGCCAAAAATTAAGTTTGCGGTCGATTGCGCGCTGGGAAACGGTTCACGCACCGTAAAATATAAATAATCACTGTGCCATGTAAAATTTGAATCCGTCATCAGACGCAGACGGGCTTTTTTTCCTGTCCATGCCTGCGTGATTCCCTGCGCCCCTGCCAATAAACTTTTAAACCAACCAGTTGCGCCCATTCCCGTAGAAACAATCACACCACTTGAGGAATGCTGCTCTTGATGTTGATTGTGCTGAATCAGGTAGCGCGCCGATGTATGCGTTTTTTGCCCAATAAAAAGATCATTGACTGCATATAACTTTTGCCCATCAGAGAGTTGCGCTTTTGCCATTGTCACTTTTTCCAATTTGCGACGGTTGGCAAAAACTTCTTTAACAATCTTGCTTAATTCATGGATTTGAAACGGCAATAACACCCCTTCCCAGCGGTGCGGCTCCGGATTGATACCGATAACCGGTTGTTTATCCAAATATTTTAACGTATTGGCAACCAATCCATCTTGTCCCAAAACCACAATAATATCTTGAGGTGCGAAAATAAAATTGGGTAAAAAGTGTCGATGTACCACTTGTACCTTGCCCAAAGTTTGTAGCTGTTGTTGGGCATTTTGCGCGGTTGCGTGATAATTTTGATGTTCTCGCAGATAATCTGAAAAATCCGCGCCAAGATGTTCAACGTAAAATTGGGCTTGCGACAGCGTATTAAACCGCACAATGAGATCGTCAAGGCGGGTGTTGCGAATGATCAGGATAATTTTATTTTCGGTGGCTCGCTGCATTGGATTTACGCCGTGTCTCGCACATAAATGTGTAAAATTTGCAGTAACAGCAAGGCAGCCATCGCAACCAACAATGGATAGTGATAAAGTGGCGTGCGCTGAATATAAACTCGACTTTCCGCTTCTGTCTTTTTCAATGTCGAATCAATGTGTTGATAAACTTGCGCCAGTGCATCTAAAGAAGTTGCGGGATAATATTGTCCATTGGTTAAGTTAGCGATTTTATTCAATGTTTTCTCATCAAAACCGCGTCCCATGTCATCCTTCATGCCAATTCCGATGGTATAGATTTGAATGTGATATTGTTGGGCTAGTTCTGCTGCTTTGAGTGGCTCCAATTTGCCGGCGGTATTTTCGCCATCGGTCAATAAAATCAAGACTCTGGAATTTTCTGGACGATCCCGTAATTTTTTCACCGCCAATCCGATAGCATCTCCAATCGCGGTTTTTTTCCCCGCCATACCTAACATTGCTTTTTGAATCAAGATGTTTACTGCTTGGTTATCCAAAGTCAACGGGGCTTGTAAATAGGCATGATCGGCAAAAAGTATCAATCCCAATCGGTCGCCCGCCCGCTTTTCCACGAAAGGTTTAATGACATATTTGACTGCTTCAAACCGGTTAATTACTTGATTTTGCGGCGTATAAAAATCAGAGGTGTGCATAGATTCTGATAAATCAATGGCTAACATGAGATCGTAGCCAGTTTGTTTGACTTCGACATGTTTATCAATCAGTTGTGGATACATCAAAGTGAAAACCAGCGCGATCCAACCACTCCATAGCAGCAAGTATTTGAGACGGTGCGTTTGCGTTTCATGCGTGTGGTGGGCAAAGGCTTGTTGTACGCGGGGCAATGCTGCAAAACGTAGCTGTGGCGGTTGATTTGCGAGTGGGGCAGCCGGTAGGATTTTTCGCACTAAGAGCGGCACCGGCAGCAGTAAAATACACCAAAACCATTGAAAAGTAAACATAAAGTTCGTTCAATTAATATTATTTTCGATATATCATATCGTCACAAGGAATGATGTACGGTAGCAAATGCTAAAATGTGATGAATCACTCTAAACAACATCATATTATTAAAAATATTATAACGCAAATCCACTAAGCAAAAATGAATCTACCTGATAAATTTACCACGCTTCCTGCTCTGTTACAACCTGAAGTTGCCCGTTTATGGCAAAGTTTTTTAGACCGCGCCACGCCCGCCACCGTTGAACTGATCGCTGCAAATCTCACGATTTTCAATTCGTTACCGCGAGTTTGGGCAAGCAGTCCCTTTGTTGCCAAACATTGTGTTCATTATCCCGATTTACTCGCAGATTTGATTCAAAGTGGCGATTTATTACAAACAACGACCGATTATGCCAAACATCTCAATCTGTTACTCGATAAAGAAATTGAAGAAACTGAATTACATAAAATTTTACGTGACTATCGCCGACGTGAGATGGTGCGTATTGCTTGGCGCGATTTAGCGGGATGGGCAGATTTAAACGAGAGTTTGCGTTGTTTATCAGAATTAGCCGATGCGTTGATTGCTGCCGCGTTAAACCAACTTTATCAAAAATTAACTGAAATATGGGGCACGCCCACCAGTATTTCTGGCAAAATTCAACCGTTTGTAGTGCTTGGTATGGGAAAACTGGGGGGACAAGAATTAAACTTTTCCTCCGATATCGACCTCATTTTCACCTATCCTGAAGCGGGAGAAACGCACGGTGTGACGAGAACTCGCAGCAATCAAGAGTTTTTTCTGCGTCTTGGGCAACAATTAATTAACGCCTTGAATAATAACAGTGCCGAAGGTTTTGTTTATCGTGTGGATATGCGGTTGCGTCCGTTTGGCGAAAGTGGCGCGTTGGTGATGAATTTCAACGCATTTGAAGATTATTATCAAGCACATGCCCGCGATTGGGAACGTTACGCCATGATTAAAGCGCGTGTGGTTGCCGGCGATCAAAAAGAAGGGGCAAAATTGTTGAACACGTTGAAACCCTTTGTTTATCGTCGCTATTTAGACTACAACGCGTTTGAATCGTTACGAGACATGAAAAATTTAATCGATCAGGAAACTCGACGCAAGGGACTGAAAGATAACATTAAATTGGGTGCCGGCGGCATCCGTGAAGTAGAATTTATCTGTCAAGTATTTCAGTTAATTCGGGGGGGCAGACAACCCGCATTACAACAACGCAATTTACTCGCCACCCTCGCGCAATTAGAAAATTTACAATACTTCCGCGCGGAAGAAGCTGCCGGTCTGCGTGCTGCCTACATTTTTTTAAGAACCTGCGAAAATCGGCTACAAGCGATGGAAGACCAGCAAACCCAAACTTTACCGACCGATTCATTGCAACAGTTGCGACTGGCATTCAGCATGGAATTTGCGACTTGGGACGAGTTTTATCACGCGTTGCAACAACATTTATTCGTGGTACAACAACAGTTTAAACAAATCATCGCTCCCACACCAGAGGAAACAACTCAGGTGACAACGACTCAACTCACCGCGCAGAAAACGTTGTGGGCAAATGTGTTATTAAACAATACCGAAGCCGTCGAAAATTGGCTAAAAGAGGCAGAATTTACCGATGTGGTCGAACTTGCCAAACATTTGCAACAATTTGTGATGTCGCCCAGTGTGCATAAAATGTCGGCGCGGGGACGAGAACGATTAGACACGATTATTCCTTTGTTATTCAATAGTTTACAAAGCGCATCGAACCGAGATGTCGCCGCCCACCGGACAATTGATTTTATCGAATCTATCGCACAGCGCAGTGTTTATTTAGCCTTGTTAATTGAACGTCCACAAGTGCTCACGCAATTGGTGAAATTGTGCGCGGCGAGCAGTTGGTTAGCCGAACAATTGACTCGTTACCCATTGTTATTAGACGAATTACTCGATCCGCGTCGCCTCTACGATCCGTGCAAACCAGAAGAGTTAGACCACATATTGCAAACTCAATTGGCACATTTACCATTGGATGATTTGGAAATGCTCATGGACAGTTTGCGGCAATTCAAGCGCGCCCATGTGTTGCACGTTGCAGCGGCGGAAATTTCAGGGAATTTAAAAGTGGAACGCACCAGTGATTATCTCACTGCAATTGCGGATACCTTGGTCGGTCGCACGATGGCAATTGCGCGGGAACATTTGTCGCAAAAACATGGCGTTCCAATGTGTCGGGTCGAGGATGACGTGCAACCGGCGGGCTTTTGTGTGGTGGCGTATGGCAAGGCGGGGAGTGTTGAATTAACTTATGGTTCGGATTTAGATTTGGTTTTTTTGCATGACAGTCGGGGCGAAAATCAGATGACCGATGGTGCAAAGTCATTGGATAATAACGTATTTTTTGCACGATTGGCGCAACGCATGATTCATATTTTAACGACCAATATGTCGGGGGGAATTTTATATGATGTGGATCAACGGTTGCGTCCCAGTGGAGCTTCTGGCTTATTAGTCAGTGGGTTAGATGCGTTTAAGCTCTATCAATTTCAAGACGCGTGGACATGGGAACATCAGGCATTGGTGCGGGCGCGCGTGATTGCTGGAGATGCCGCGTGTCAAGCAAAATTTCGTCAGATTCGTCGTGAAGTATTGAGTTTGCCGCGTGATCCTCAAAAATTGCAGCAGGATGTGATTGATATGCGTGGTAAAATGCGTGACAGTTTAGACAAAAGTAACGCGACGCAATTTGATATTAAACAGGGCAAGGGCGGTTTGGCAGATGTTGAATTTATTATGCAATACATGGTGTTGCGTTGGGCTGCCCAGTATCCTAACTTGTTAAACAGCACCGCGGTGTTACCTACGTTGCGCCAGCTGTGGGAGGAAAATTTGCTCACAGAGATGGCTTATCAACAATTAGGCGACGCATATCGTTGTTATCGTGTCGAAATTCATCGTTTGGTATTACAAAATCAACCCACCCGCGTGGCACAAGATCAATGGCTTGATCAGCGTCAGACAGTCAATCATTGGTGGCAACAATTGCTTGAAAATTAGCGCATTGAGATTCGATTGAAAGATGTCTTGGTTATTCCTAGAAGTTACGCAGTTCATGATTTATCAAGAAGTTAATATAATGAAATCAATTGAATCCCGACTCAACTGCGTAACTACAGGATTTTGAAATTTTGTCAATTCTGATTCAAATAAGGTTTATGATGAATCCGTCCCGCGGAAAAGTTCTCAGAAACGCTTCTCAAATGCAAAAAAAGTTGCTATAATGCGCCTCTCACATCAATTCAGAAATTGGGGTATAGCCAAGCGGTAAGGCACCGGGTTTTGATCCCGGCATCCCTAGGTTCGAATCCTAGTACCCCAGCCACCTCATTCCCTAGGTTCATCATGGAATTTTGGCAGTGATCAGCCGAGTAACTGTATTTACAGGTAATGCTAACCCTGCCCTTACAAAAGCAGTGGTGGGCTATCTCAACTTACCCCTAGGCAACGCGCTCGTCGATAGGTTCAGTGATGGCGAAATCATGGTAGAAATTCGTGAAAATGTTCGCGGTAAGGACGTTTTCATCATTCAACCTACTTGCGCTCCAACCAATGACAATTTAATGGAATTACTCGTGCTTGTGGATGCGGCATATCGTGCCTCTGCGGGACGGGTGACTACGGTAATTCCATACTTTGGTTATTCTCGCCAAGATCGTCGCACACGTTCTGCACGCGTTCCTATTACCGCAAAAGTTGTTGCCAATATGATTTCTAGCGTGGGCACCAGTCGAGTGCTTACTGTGGACTTACACGCCGATCAAATTCAAGGTTTTTTTGACATTCCCGTTGACAATATTTATGCCTCTCCCGTGTTATTGGGCGATATTTGGCGGCATGAATATAAAAATCTTGTGGTTGTATCGCCCGATGTTGGGGGCGTGGTGCGTGCCCGAGCCGTTGCCAAACAACTTGATGATGCCGAACTTGCCATTATTGACAAACGCCGTCCTCGTCCTAACGTCTCGAAAGTAATGAACATTATTGGTGACGTGAGGGATCGCACTTGTGTTTTAGTCGATGATTTGGTGGACACCGCCGGTACCTTGTGTCAAGCTGCGGGAGCATTGAAAGAACATGGCGCAGCAAAAGTTGTGGCTTATTGTACCCATCCGGTGCTCTCAGGCAAAGCAATTGATAATATAGAAAAATCCAAACTTGACGAATTGGTCGTTACCGACAGCATTCCCCTCAATGAACGCGCTGCCGCCTGCACCCGAATTCGCCAACTCAGCATCGCAGAAATGTTGGCAGAAACCATTCGTCGCATCAGTGAAGAAGAATCAGTCAGTTCCATGTTCATGGATTAATATCTGAATCTTAATTTGCTCAATTTAAAGAATTTTATCGTGCATTGCATCAATTCTAAAAACCAAGTAAATTAAGATTCTATCCCCAAATCATTTGATTAATCCTAAAAATCACAAAAATTAGGGTTCAACATGTTGCATCTCCACACCAGCAACCGCCTAGAAAATCTCACCGACCGTTTAGCCGATCTCATCAAACACCCGCTTGCATCGCCGTTTGACAAAGAAATCATCATCGTACAAAGCAAGGGCATGGAACGCTGGCTGTCAATGCAACTGGCAAATCGCTTGGGCGTGTGGGCGAATGGACATTTTCCCTTTCCTGACGCGATGTTATGGCGACTGTTTCGTTCCGTTTTAGGAAATTTATCTGAAGTATCGCAATTTGAGCGGGAAGTGATGACATGGAGTTTGATGGAAATCTTGCCCAATCTACTGACGCAAGAAAAATTTGCCGAATTACGCGATTATTTACAAGAAGGCAATCAAGAACTCAAACGATTTCAACTGGCAACCACGCTTGCAGAAGTATTTGACTTATATCTCGTTTTTCGCCCGCAATGGATTCGCAGTTGGGAACGTGATTTGCAACCGAAAGAGCTCGAAAGTAATACGCAAGCACATTGGCAGGCTTTGTTATGGAATACCTTGATTCATAAACATAATAATCAACACGAAGCTACCGTCCAACAACGCTTTTTAGATACTTTTACCCAACACACCGCCAAATTACCGAAACGGCTATCATTATTTGCAGTTTCTATCCTCCCGCCATTTCACCTAGAAGTCTTCGCCAAACTCGGCAATGCCACCGATGTGCATCTTTTCATGCTCAACCCGTGTCAAGAATACTGGGCGCACATTTTATCAAAAAAAGATATTGCCCACCGCACGCACAACACGGCACAACCCTTGACAGATCAGCATCTTGAAGAAGGCAACAGTTTATTAGCGTCTATGGGAAAAGTGGGACAAGACTTCATTGATATGTTGTTGAAATTTCAGACAGAAGTGCCGATGATGGCAGAAGATTTTTTTGAATCGCCGTCTGCGGACACCTTACTGGCACATTTGCAACGTGACATGCTCTATTTGCGACAACATGGAGTCATGGACGCGAGCGAACCCCTCCCAAAAGCGCAACTTGCTGCGACTGATAAATCAATACAAATTCACGTTTGCCACAGTCCGATGCGTGAAGTCGAAGTTTTACACGATCAACTGCTCGCCTTGTTTGAACAACATCCTGATTTACATCCACAAAATGTCGTCGTGATGATGCCCGAAGTAGAAAAATACGCACCCTACATTCAAGCGGTATTTGCCACTCAGGCTGACGAAAAGCTCCGTATTCCGTTCAGTATCACCGACCGGAGCTTGCGTGCTGAAAGTTTGCTGATCGACACTTTTTTTGTCATTTTAGAATTATTACGCAGTCGATTTACCGCGACCGATGTTTTAAACATTTTAGACAATGACTCGGTGCAGCAACGATTTCAACTGACTGAATCTGAAGTTGAATCAATTCGGAATTGGGTTGAAGCGACACATATTCGTTGGGGTGCGGATGCGGCAAATCGGGCAACTTTCAATTTACCTAGTTTTTCTGAATACACTTGGGAAAATGGCTTGCAGCGCATGTTGTTGGGCTATGTGCTACCCGCACAGCAAGAAAAGTTATTTGCCGGGATTTTGCCATTTGATGACATTGAAGGTCACGACAGCTTGATTTTGGGAAAATTGGCAGATTTTTTAGAAAAACTATTTCACTACGCCAAAATACTGAGTCAACCCCATTATCTGATTGAATGGCAAACGATTTTAAGCAATCTCTTTGATACTTTTCTCAGCACCGATGAAACGACAGAATCGCAAGCACAAATCATTCGTAACGTATTGAATCAATTGGTTGAACAAGCCAAGTTAGCCCAATTTACTACCGCTGTCAGTGACGAAGTGATTCTTGCTTATTTGCGGCATTATCTCGAAGCAGAACCTACGACCGCGCATTTTTTAACAGGTAAGGTGACATTTTGTTCTTTATTACCGATGCGTAGTATTCCTTTTAAAGTCGTTTGTTTGCTCGGCATGAGTGATCGCAATTACCCACGTTCACACCACATTATCAGTTTTGATCTTATTTCTCAAGTTGTTGCCAAGCCCGGCGACCGGTCGCGGCGACAAAATGATCGTTATTCGTTCTTAGAAGCTCTGTTAGCGGCACGAGACTATTTTTATCTCAGTTATGTCGGTCACAGCATTCATGATAATACAGTGGTTCCCCCGTCGGTGTTAGTGAGCGAATTGTTGGAAACGATTGAAACGGGCTTTTTTATCGACGAATCTGTAAAAAATCAAAAAAAATCTGTTGTAGAACATTTGATTACTCATCATCCGATGCAAGCTTTCAGTCATCGTTACTTCGACGGCAAGGAAGCGAAATTATTCAGTTATTCTAGCGAATATTGTGTGGCGAGTGATGCCCTGTTACAGCGCAATCATCAGTCGCAAGGCTATGTAAGACAATTCTTTTCTCGTCCGCTGCCCGAACCTCAACCGTTAGAAGAGTGGCAACAGGTGACATTGAATCAGTTAATTCAGTTTTTCTCTCATCCGATAAAATATTTGTTGAATCATCGCTTAGGAATTCGCTTTAAAACGCATGATATATTGTTAGACAGTACCGAGCCATTTCACCTGACAACGTTAGAAGAATATCAATTAAAGCAACTTCTGGCAGAAAAAGGGTTGCAAGGGGTAAATTTGGCAGAATATCACGCGATCATGGCGAAAACAGGGCAGTTACCGCATGGCAAAATGGGCGATTATGTTTATGAGCAGGTATTGGGTAAGGTGTTACCGTTCATTTCGCAAGTTCAGCAACAGATTTCTTTAAATAAATTAGAAAGTTATCGGTTCAATTTGTCTTTTCGTCACGCGATTTCGCTCAGTGGTCAATTATCGAATCTGTGGCAAACGCATCTGTTGTATTATCGCTGTGCCAAAGTGAAAAGCAAGGATTATGTGAAGGCGTGGTTGCAACATTTGGTGTTGAATACGTTACAAAAATCTGATACTTCGTTGCCAAATCAGACAATTTTAATTGCGGAAGATAAAACAGGAGTTAAGATGGAAATTTTTTCGCCTGTGGCTGACAGTGAGCGATTATTGCAAAATTTGCTTGATGATTATTGGCGTGGGGTGCGGCAACCGCTGTTGTTTTTTCCGGAAAGTTCGCTTGCGTTTGCAGAAATGTTTGTTAAGAGCAAAAGTGATGAGGATGCGTTGGATGCGGCATTAGATAAGTGGCGGAACTTTAACGAGTTTAACGATATTCCAAAAGAGGGAGAAGATGAATATCATTTGTTATGCTTCGGCGATGGTGAGGAAAACATACCGCTGGAACAGGATGAATTTAAAGGAATTGCGAAGAATTTTTTTATCCCTATGTTGCGGTCGCTTGCTCAAAATGAACATTCTGCCTGATTCAACGTTAAGATGATTTTAGTTATTTAACAACATGGCAACATGATAAATTTTTATTAAATAAAATCTACCGTATCGTCATTTTGTGAAGTTTGATTGTTTAAAAAGACAGATGACAAAACTATTTTTTGCACCGCAACTGAAGTTTTTTTAACTTGCCCGCGTGACTCGAACAATTTCTTCTGGCGTGGTAATCCCTTGAAACAATTTTTCCAACGCGTCCTGACGTAGGGTGCGCATTCCCTCTTCAATTGCCTGAGAACGAATCATGCTGGCATCGCCCCCGCTCCCGACCACATGGCGAATATTGTCGGAAATGATAAGCAATTCATAGAGTCCCAGCCGCCCACGATAGCCGGTATTGGCACAACGTTCACAACCTCTGCCCCGCTGAATGACTGGACAGGCGCGGCGATCAATGCCCAAAAGTTCCGCTTCTTCTGGTGCAAGGGGTTGTTTTTCAGCACAATAGAGACAAATTTTTCTTACCAACCGTTGCGCCATGACTGCCATCAAACTTGAACTGATCAAATAAGTGTCAATCCCCATATCTTGCAAACGAGTAATTGCCCCCGCTGCGTCATTGGTGTGCAGGGTGGAAAAAACCAAGTGTCCTGTCAATGCCGATTCAATGGCAATTTCTGCGGTTTCATGGTCACGAATTTCCCCGACCATAATAATATCAGGGTCTTGCCGCACGATGGAGCGTAATCCTGCCGCAAACGTGAGTCCAATTTTAGAATTGACGTGAATTTGCGTGATGCCTTCCAATTGATATTCCACAGGGTCTTCTACGGTGATCATTTTTTGAGTGCCAGAATTGAGTTTTTCTAGCGTCCCGTATAATGTCGTGGTTTTACCGCTCCCCGTGGGACCCGTCACCAATACCATGCCGTGCGGTTGTTGAATAATCCGAGCAAACGGCTTGAGAATATCCTCCGGCATTCCTAACTTATCCAAACTGACCGATACGTCGCGCCGATCCAAAATCCGCAATACGATAGATTCGCCATGAATGCCCGGCAAGGTGGAAACCCGCATGTCAAGATTACGATCTCCCATTTGATATTGAATTCGTCCATCTTGGGGCAGACGTTTTTCGCCAATATCAAGCCGTGCCATCAATTTTACCCGTGATGAAACCGCCGCTTGCACGTTAAACGGTAGTTTTTCAATATTTACCATCACGCCATCAACCCGACAGCGCACCCGTAAATATTTTTCTTCCGGTTCAAAGTGAATATCACTGGCATTTAAATCTAATGCCCGCTCCATCAAGTGATTGACCATACGAATAATCGGCGCGTCCGAAGCAATATCTTTCAAATATTCATTATCTAATTGCTCGGCACCATTGTCGGAACCTTCTAATTCGGGAGATAATTTTGCCCGCCAATGTTTCATCAAGCGTTCGATTTGATCGGGCAGGGCTTTTTGAAAACGGATTTCAGAACCGAGAATAAAACGAATTTTGGCACGATCTTCAATGTCTGGAGGCGTGGCAAAAAGTAAGCATGGATTTTCGGGAAATTGTTCGACCGGCGCAATTCCCTTTTTCGACAATAATTGAGTAAATAACGGTAAAGTGAGCGCGCTCATAACTGCATCATTAGGTTAAGATTTCTTAGGCGGTTTTTCAGCCGGCGGTTGGGGGGGAATATGGGTAAATCCCGTTAATCTTATCGTTCCTTCCAAACTCCGCCCACCTCCTTGCACCGTCAATCCCGCGATAGTAAATGCTTGAGGGGCTTTTGCAATTGCTTGTAAAAATTGAAATAATGTTTTCGAGTCCGCGCTAAATTGCATGGGTTGTGTGATTACCACCCAGTCGCCTGTGGTTGCAAATTCGGTATTGCCCATCGTTTTATACACCACACCGGATTGTTGCGCCAGTTTGCGTAGAATTTCTTGCATTTTGACGCTGACCAATTCCTTCGTTTCGTGTGGTTCGTAGGGCAGTAATTTGGCATAAATGGTATCGCGTTCGGCTTTTAATTTTTCATAATCGGCGCGCCATACTTCCGTTTTGCGTTCCAATTCCTTCGCTTGCGCGATCTTGGTACGCAGACTTTCAATCGTTTGCTGCTCGTCTTGAATAAATTGATAAATGCGTGGCGCAATTTCAAACGGTAGCATGTAACCTAAGAAAATCAGGAACATGAACCGAATTAAGCGTTGTTCTCTGGGACTCAAGATAATTTCTCGTTGGCTAAAAATAAAAAATCATGGTTTAACAATTCAGTATTCGAGAGTGAGTTCCTGTTACCAAAATAACTAGATTTAGTTCAATATAGCTATATACGACTGAATCACCAAATGAATGACTGAATTCTGAACTTGTCTAACATTGACTTCCTGTGACTGAAATCAGTCGTTCACCATCATTGATAGAGGTTCATAACAGTGATTAGTAAGATGATATAGTATGTTTTTGCTGTGCCACTTTACGAAACTAGCGGTACATGATACACTATTTTTTTAAGTAAACGAAAACCAAGTTTGCTTGAAATGGTTGTAAGTTCAAAAATACCAATCACAAAGCTCGAAAACCAAGACATTGGGATTGGTGCGCTCATAGGATGGTTTCTATGAGCTTTGTCGGTTACGACCTGATGAGACTAAAAACTCATCTGCATTTGTTGGGACGGAAGTACAGCAATGTTCTACCGTGTTCAGCAAAAATATAGAACCGATTTGAAATCTTTAATACCAAGTGAAACAGGTCTATAACCCAAAAAGTATTGACAGGTAAAGCATATCACATTAGAATCCTCGCCATGACTTAAATGTAACCTGTCTGAGGAAGTTAGCCATGTTATTGGCACATAAAATTGAACTCCAACCCAATGAAGCACAAAAGGAATATCTGAATAAGTGTTGTGGTACGGTAAGACATTGTTACAATCAACTGCTTGAATATTTTGGCAAAAAAGAAAACCCGTTCTCACTCAAAGCGGCGTATGACTTTTACA
>DYNO01000247.1 GCA_020721025.1 Thiomargarita sp.
TCCAATTATATAGCAATCATTCAGACAATGTTAAAATTTCAATTTAATTTCAATTGGTTGATAGGTAAAATAAATATTCCCAATAGTTTGATTTCACAAACGATTACAAAAAATTATTCAAACGTGGTTGATGACCTATTTTAGATATTGTAATCAACCAAACTCCACCGACACGCCCGCCATGCCGCTGAAACACCGCTTAAACTGTTAAAATATGGGCAAACTCACACCCGTTTATCAGCCATGACAACCTCTCGCATTCGTGAAATTCCCTATAATTACACCTCATTCTCCGACCGCGAAATCATCATTCGTTTCTTAGGCGAGGAATCTTGGAACACGCTCAATCAGTTACGCTCACAACGGCGAACTGGGCGGTCGGCGCGCATGTTGTTTGAAGTATTGGGGGATATGTGGGTTATTCAACGCAACCCCTTCATTCAAGACGATTTAATGTCCAACCGGAAACGGCGGGCAGCATTAATCGGCGCGTTGCATCATCGTCTCAATCAAATTCAACTGCGTGCGAATAACAATCCGCTGACTTTTGAATTACTTAACGCGGCACAACAAGCCGTCGCTAAATTTGAACGTTGGTTGACGCACCAAAAAAATTTCCGCTACACCGTAATCAAACAACTTGCCAAGGTGACGCGTAAAGACAATATTTGTTTCGATGGCTTGGCGCGGGTTTCCCACGTCACCGATGCGACAGACTGGCGGGTTGAATATCCTTTTGTAGTGATCTATCCCGATACAGAACAAGAAGTGGCAGCACTGGTTGCCGCGTGTATCAAATTGAAATTAACCATTATTCCGCGCGGAGGTGGCACAGGTTACACCGGCGGAGCAGTTCCCTTATACGCCGAAAGTGCGATCATCAACACCGAAAAACTCGACCGACTCCACGACATTGAAGTTAAAAATCTCAATGGCGAGCAAGTCAGTACAATTCGCGTTGAATGTGGCGTGATTACCAAGCAAGTCGCTGATAAAGCGGCAGAAAAACAATTAATCTTCGCAGTCGATCCCACCTCTATCGAATCCTCCACCATTGGCGGCAATATTGCGATGAACGCCGGCGGCAAAAAAGCGGTGCGCTGGGGCACAACTTTAGATAATTTATTGTCATGGCGCATGGTGACACCTGACGCAGAATGGCTTGAAATTGAACGAATTAATCACAACTTAGGCAAGATTCACGAGGTCGAATTTGCAGAATTTCAGCTCACTCGCTATCAAGCCGACGGAAAGACTCAAATTGGCAACTCTGAAAAATTACGCATTGCCGCCCACGAATTTCGCAAACCCGGCTTAGGCAAAGATGTCACCAACAAAGTGCTCGGTGGACTGCCCGGGGTGCAAAAAGAAGGCTGTGACGGCTTAATTACTTCTGCCACCTTCATTTTACACAAGCAACCCAAACAGTTACGCACGCTTTGTTTAGAATTCTTCGGCTCGAATCTCAAATTAGCCGTTCCTGCCATTGTTGAGATAAAAAACTATGTCGATAGCTTGCCCGATGTTTTCCTCACTGGCATGGAACATTTAGACGAACGCTACATTCGCGCCGTGAAATACAGCACCAAATCGCCACGCGGTGACTTGCCAAAAATGCTGTTACTCATTGATTTAGCAAGCGAAGATGAAACCGCTATCGGCACGGCTGCATCTTATGTCGTGAAATTGGCAAACGCTCGCAATGCTGAAGGTTTTATCGCGATTACGCCTGAAGCCCGTCATACTTTTTGGCAAGACCGTTCGCGAACTGCGGCAATTGCCGAACATACCAACGCGTTTAAGCTCAATGAAGACGTGGTGATTCCGCTGGAAAGATTGGCGGACTATAACGATGAAATTGAACGCATTAATATCGAACAATCGACGCGCAATAAATTGCAGATGATTGATGCAGTGTTGGCGTATTTAGCGGGAGATATGCCAGAAATACGTCAAGTGAAGG
Organism: Thiomargarita sp.; assembly: GCA_020721025.1. Classification (GTDB taxonomy): domain Bacteria; phylum Pseudomonadota; class Gammaproteobacteria; order Beggiatoales; family Beggiatoaceae; genus DYNO01. Next base: position 1,964 of record DYNO01000247.1, read on the forward strand.
AATACGAAAGTAGTGCAGAACAGACCGCAATTCTACACTCTAAACAGCAAGCTGCACGGGAATATTTGGAAAAAGTGCGTCATGATTGGTTGACCTTATTGGAAAAATTGGACGTGCCAGCAAGCGCGGTGGCGGATTTATTTGGACCAGAAGTTGAAATAAGCTCGGAAGATACGATATTTACGCTGTTACAACGTAAACAATTACGCATTTCTTATCGTTTATCGGTCGAAAAGCCGTTAAAAGACATTTTCATGGGACAAAATCTCGCCGCTGTGCGCCAAAAGTTTGATGAGATTCACGCCCAATTGCGCCCCAGTCGGTTGTTTATTGCGATGCACATGCACGCCGGCGATGGCAATGTGCACACCAATATTCCAGTAAATTCTTATGATTACCAGATGATGCAGCACGCCGAACAGATGGTGGAACAGGTGATGGCAATCGCGGAAAAATTGGGCGGATCGATTTCGGGGGAACATGGCATCGGATTGACTAAATTGCAATTCTTGTCTCCAGAATTACGAGAAAAATTCAGCGAGTACAAACAAAAAGTTGATCCAGAGGGTCGTTTTAATCGTGGCAAGCTGTTAGCGGGGGGAGATTTACAAAATGCTTACACGCCATCATTGCAATTGTTGGAACAAGAAGCCCTGATTTTAGAAGCAAGTGCTTTGGGGGATTTGAATCAGGCGACGAAACATTGTCTGCGCTGTGGTAAATGTAAATCCGTCTGCACTACTCATGTTCCGCGTGCTAACTTGTTGTATTCTCCGCGAAATAAAATTTTAGCAACAGGCTTGATGATTGAGGCGTTTTTATACGAAGAACAGACGCGGCGGGGGATTTCGCAATGTCATTTTGACGCGCTGAATGATATTGCTGATCATTGTACGGTTTGCCACAAGTGCGAGAAGCCCTGCCCAGTCAATATTGATTTTGGGGATGTGACGATGATTACGCGGGAAATTCTCAAAAGTTACCAAAAAAGACGAACCAATTTAATTACTTGGCTGTCGATGAAATTCTTAAATGTTTCTAATCCGACTTCGATGAAATTGATGCGTAAAGTCTTGATTGAATTGGGATACAGCGCGCAACAATGGGGCTATCGTCTCACCAAACGACTGTTAGATAATAAGCATCGTCCCGCAGCAACGACGGGTAACATGGGAATGAAGGCGCAAATTATCAATTTTGTGAAACGTCCCATGCCAAATCAAGTGCCTAGCTACACGATGCGTAGTTTATTGAGTTTGGAAGATGCCACTCAAGTCGCCATTATTCGCGATCCAGTGAAGACTTTGGAAGACAGCGAACCCGTGTTTTATTTTCCCGGTTGTGGCTCGGAACGCCTGTTTAGTCAGGTGGGATTGGCGACGTTGGCGATGTTGTACGAGGTGGGCGCAGAAACAGTGTTGCCGCCGGGGTATTTGTGCTGCGGTTATCCCCAAGCTGCGTCGGGCGATCAGGCAAAGGGCACCCAAATTTCAACCGCGAACCGAGTGTTATTTCATCGTATTGCCAACACATTGAATTATTTGGATATTAAAACCGTGATTGTGTCGTGTGGAACGTGTATCGATCAGTTGTTGAAATATCAATTTGAGCAAATCTTTCCTGACTGTCGCTTGTTGGATATTCATGAGTATTTGTTAGAAAAGGGATTTTGTTTAGAACAGGCGGGCGCGACGAAATACATGTATCATGATCCGTGTCATACGCCGATGAAAACGCAACCTGCGATACAAGTGGTATCAAAATTGATGGGGCAATCGGTGTTATTGTCGGATCGTTGTTGTGGGGAAGCAGGGACATTTGCAGTGGCGCGCCCAGATATTGCAACACAAGTACGGTTTCGGAAGCAGGAAGAATTGCATAAGGGCGTGAAAAAATTACTGAATGTTGAACGAGACGGTGAAAATCGTGTGAAATTACTCACTTCATGTCCAGCGTGCTTACAGGGTTTGTCGCGCTATCGTGATGAAATTGGCGTACAAACTGATTATGTTGTGGTAGAATTAGCAAGACAGGTGTTAGGCACAGATTGGCAATTGGAATTTGTTGAGCGAGTCAAACAGGGCGGAATTGAGCGAGTGTTGTTGTAACT
>DYNO01000248.1 GCA_020721025.1 Thiomargarita sp.
GATGGCAACGGTTTCAGTAAGATTCAAGAGAAACACTGTAAAAATCGGCAAGATTTACGAAAGTTTGATGTGCAGGTTCAAACAAAACGTTGCCAATTTCTCACCTGTTTTCTCGAAAAAATTCGCAGCGATCCCTTATTTTTCAACCATGACGAAGTGCGTCTTGAAACATTATTGTGGGGCGGCGATGAAATGTTGTTCGTGGTGCCGGCGTGGAAGGGATTGGAATTATTGAACTATTTTTATCAAGTCAGTCACAATTGGGAATTCAAAGATGAAAAACTGACGCACGCGGGCGGTTTAGTGTTCTGTCGTGCCAAAACGCCAATTCGTCGGATTCGTAAATTTGCGGAGGAATTAGCCAACAGGGTGAAAGATTCCAAAAATGGGCGTGAAGAAAATCTGTTTGATTACATGGCGTTAGAATCTATTGATTATCCGTCTGAACCGTTGGATAAGTTGCGAAAGAAAATTTTTGCTGATGCGTTGCAACAAAATTACATGCCATTGCAACCGTTGAATGATGACAGGTTAGATGCCCTCGCATGGTTAAAAAAAAATGTGCCGAAATCACAGGCTTACAATCTCGTCCGGGCGATAATTCAAGGTGACAAGCAAGAAGAAAAAATCAAGCGTCTCAAAGTGGTGATCACCGAGGCTAAGTATAATCAAGCCCTTGATAAATTAGAACAAGCCTTTCCGCTGCAAACGTTTGAATGGCAGTGGATACATCTAATTGAATTATGGGATTACATCGTACCGACCGCGCCGCAAATTTAGGAAATTCTCATGCCACAATACACATTTAGCGTTAAATTGTACTTATGTGCACCGATTTTGAGTCAGGCGACGGGCGGGCGAAAACATGGCATTGATACGGTCATGTTGCGTAATTCTGCCGATAATCTCTGTTTATTGGGCAGTTCGATACGGGGAAATTTGCGCCATGCGTGGAAACAGTTTGAAAAATTTGGTTTGGATGAAAAGCTGATAAATCAATGGTTAGGAGAAGAATCCCCCAAAGATAAGCAAAATGATCCCGCCCGCGCACAACTGTCATTTGATTATTACTGGCAAGCCGAGCAACAACCCAAGCCAAAAACCGAGCAAGAACCCAATATCTCAGACCAAATTGTTCGCCACCGTATTCGAGTGAATCGTGAGACGGGCACAGTGGAATCCGGCGCGTTGCAAGTGATTGAAGCTCCTTATCTTGTTGGTGAAGAAGTGTGTTTTACCGGTAAAATTTACGCCCTGTTGTCTGGTGAATCCGAGAAAAATATTCTAACATGTTGGTTAAAAAAGGGTTTTAATTATATTCCTGCCATTGGCGCATTTCGTGGTGTGGGATTTGGGCGGGTGGCACGGGTGGAAATTCACGAAGTTGACCCAGTAAAATCTAACACTGCTCAAAAAATTACCGCCGTACCTTCCCATTTTGGTATCACTTTAACGCTGGATCGTCCCTTTTGCTTTGCAAAGCATCATCACGGAAATAATCATTTCGCATCAACAAGTTACATTCCAGGTGCTGCGATTGTGGGTGCGTTAGCCCATCGTTTGCCAGAAAATCCTGCACTGCGTTCTGATTTCGATAAACTCATTGTTTCTCATGCGTTTCCAGCAAAAAAGGGCAAAAAACAACGTTCTCTTGCAATTCCTTACGGTTTTGTCAGCGCGCCAACTTCTCTACCAAAGGACAGTTCAAAAAAGATCATCTATGATATTTATGACATCAGTTTGAAAAAAAACGCAGGCTTGATTCATGAATGCGCCCCCGCATTTTCGCCAGATTGGAAAGAGGAAATGAGGAAAAAAGCGCACGAATTATGTCATCAGTGCGATCCGTCGCGGGCGGTGCATACCCATACGGCAATTAATTCAACCGCGCAACGGGCTAAAGAAAGTCAATTGTTTTCTATGGAAGTGGTGGAAGTTGAAGAACATCAATGGTTAGCAAATATCAATTGTGAAAAACTCTCCGAAGCCGCTCGAACTGAATTATGGCAACTGTTGCACACGGGTTTATATGGATTGGGCAAAACGAAGGCAACAGCAACAATTATTTGTGATTCAAAACCTTATGCTTATCCGGTGACAGTGAATCAATTGCCAGAAAAAACAGGCGAAACCTTCGTCTTGATGCTACAAACTGCGGCGTTATTGTTGCCTCCCGTCGCAAATCCGCCACAGAATTTAAAGGATCGCTATGCGGACACTTGGAAAGAATTATTTAACGACAGCGTTGAATTATCTCATTTTTATGCCCAGCAACAATTAGTCGGGGGCGGTTATTTGCACGAGCGGTTTTGGAAAAAAAAGGAAGATTGCCAAAATTATCAGCCAGAGATTTTGACCACCGCCGGCAGCGTTTTTATTTTTAAGGTCAACGACTTAGACACAGTTCAAACTTGTTTAAAAAAATGGCTCAAAACGGGATTGCCCCAACATTCAAAAACTCCGGGGGGCGAAAATTGGCAACAAAATCCGTATATTGCTGCAAACGGCTATGGCGAAATCGTGATCAATCCACAATGGCAAACAGCAAAATTAGCAGGGGCGTGGCATGAACTCAACTAAATTTCATCGCGTGTGGATTTATGGCAGCTTGACCACTCAGAATACATTGCATATTGGCAGCGGTGATGTGGAGCCGTTTGAAGGTGAAGAGGGACATTACAGCACGGTGTGTCTGGATAAAGATCACAAGCCCTATTTGCCAGCATCGAGTTTGCGTGGTTTTTTGGCACAAGTGGCGGAATATTATTTGCAATCTTCTGATTGTAAAGAGTTATTCGGTTTTATGGAAAACGATGAGGGGCAAGCGGGGCAATTGTACATTTATGATGCAGTGTTGCGTCAAGCGGCGAGCTTTCCGACTGAACATAGTCAGATAAAACAAGAGTTTGCAAAATGTATCTTTGAAGAAACGAATACCTTGTTGCGTAGTGCCACATCGCTGAATCCAATCTTGGGCGTGGTCGATGAACACCATTTATTTCATCTGCAAGTGGTGCCGGCGGGCAGTGTTTTTGATGTCAAAATCATGTTAAATCAAGTAGATAAAGAAGTAGATGAAGATAGATTAATCAGTGTGTTGGAATTGTTGACAAGTTGGGACGGTTCGACGCAATCGGCATTGGGCGCGGGTGGCGGTAAAGGTCACGGGCGGATAACGTGGGATTTGGAGCAGGTTCAGGTGTTGGACAGTGAGAATTTGGAAAAATGGTTAAAATCTGCGGATCATTCTTTAGAAAAACATTATCGAGTGTTGGATAAACTTCCCGAACTCAAGTCATTGCCGCAACCGACGGGTTTACAACTGAAATTTGAACTGATTCCGCACGGTTCATTCTTGCTGCACGATCCAAATTATGTCGATACTGGCGCAGAAGGTACGCCTAAAATTGCTTACAGTCGAACGCCAGACGGTCATGCCCTGATTCCTGCAACGGCTTTGCGAGGTTGGGTGCGCGGACGGGTGCGACGGATTTTATTGACTTTGTTGATGCAACAAGAACCTGAATTGACACAAGCGATTAAAAAAGCTGATAAGTTGGTCAAAGAAATTTTTGGGGATGAGGGGCGGCGCGGCAAGGTCTGGTTTGATGATGCGGTGTCTGCGACGGTGACGGCGGTTTATCCACAAACATTTAATGCGGTGGATCGGTTTACGGGCGGGGTGGCGGAGACGGCGTTGTTTTCGGTGGAAGGGGCGCGGTGCGAGAAGTTGAGCGGGGCGGTGTGGTTACGGGAGTCGTTAGAAGCGTGGCAGCAAGGAATTTTATTGTTGGTAGTGCGAGATATGCTGGAGGGGGAGTTGGGATTGGGCTGGGGAAAAAGTCGCGGCTATGGCAGTTTTTCAGTCGAATTGACGGTCGGAGAGCAATTAATCAAAGATTATTCCGATTTAACGAATTTGGTTGATAACGAAATGTCGAAACAGTGGTTAACCGCATTGGCGAGTAAAATTCAAGAATAATCATCGCTTCAATTTGTCACTCAAAATAAATACGAAAGCCCTATCAATTTCACGTTGACGGGGCTTTTTTATTGGTTTCAACAGCCTAA
>DYNO01000069.1:0-4099 GCA_020721025.1 Thiomargarita sp.
GGGCTTTTCACCCTTTTTCTTCTTTTTCACCCGGCGGAAGAAATGTTGAAAACCATTGTTTAAATCTTGAATAGCATTCGCAGAAACATGAAACGAAACCTCTTGATACCATTCAAATTGTTCACGAATCGTATTTTTGTAAAAATCATAAGCCGCTTTGAGTGAGAACGGGTTTTCTTTCTTACTAAAACGTTCAAGCAGTTGATTGTAACAATGTCTTACCGTGCCGCAACACTTGTTCAGATATTCCTTTTGTGCTTCATTGGGTTGGAGTTCAATTTTATGTGCCAATAACATCGCTTAACTTCCTCAGTTGCGTCACATTTCAGTTGTGGTGAGGATTCTAATATGACATGCTTTACCTGTCAATACTTTTTGGGTTATAAACCTGTTTTGCTTAGTGTTAAAGATTTCAAATAGGTTCTATATTTCTTTTGGCATTTTTTGCACAGCAGTGATTAAAGCCGTATTCGTGGGTTGCTATCACCGAAGTGCTTTGGAGTTACGCAGTTCAAATCTAATTTTCAATTGATTCAAAAAATTGATATTTCAATCTAGTTTTCGATATTTGAATAAAATCAATTGAATAACGTTTCAACTGCGCAATTCCTAGCTCATCATATTATTTGTGAGTTACAATTATCAAGCGATGCTATACTAAAATGTGGAGGTTATTGTGATTCGTCTCATATTATTTGCTGCATTATCAACGCTGTTCATTCATCACCCTGTTTTTGCATATTATCCCGAACTTGCGTATCAACTCAGAAAAGATCGTTGGGAAGGGATTCAACCCCGTCCGGTCAGTGGTGATTTGGGCATTGAATTGCTGTCCGCTGTGGTGGATTACACTGAACCGCAAACCAGTTTTCCCGCGACCAATAAAATATTGTTTTATTTGACCAATCCCGCTCAAATAGATTTGACTGTGCGTGAATTGTCTCCCAAAAAATATTATTTGCTGAATCGAGTAAAGGAAAAAGAAACATGGCGACAGGGTTTTAATCCGTATCAGTGGTCAGCGGAAACGGTGCTTAAACCATTGAATTTAAAAATAAATCAGTTGGGAGCAGTTGCTCGCGTCAATCGTTTGGAGAATCACCCAGAAGAACGGATTGCTCCTGTGGTATTGTATCATTCCACCTATCCATCTAAAATCACAGGCTACCGTTTTACGTTCAAAGTGGGAACGGATGCCGATTTGGATTATGTCATTTATTCAGATAACAATTCAGCCCTGCTGTCTAAGAAAGAATTGGGTAAACGAACAGGCGGCGAACCTTTTGTGATCCTTTGGGATTGTTCTGAAGCCCCCGCAGGTCATTATGAATTGGTTGTTGATGGGCATTCTTTGCGAGATAATTCACCGCTACATCAATCGGTTAAGTTTTATCATCAGCCAGAAATCAAAGGTAAATTTTAATGGAGTGGTTACTTTGGTTGTTGAAAATATTCATGAGCTTAATGACAAGGATTCAAACCAGCGAACTTTGGAATGAGCTTTGGTACGTGATTCAGCAAAGTTTTAAAAACTTGTTGATTATCATCATGATTCTGGTGCCACCGATTTGGTTCATGACCACTCCAATAAATACCCACGTTCAGCTTGATTTGGTGGTGAGTCGTTTGAATTTTCGCGTGGCGCAACAGCCGATGGAATTAGAAAATATCAAGTTTCACTCCGTCACTTTGAAAGATTTTCAGCAAATCACTTTTGAGCCTGAGAACACCTCAACTCCCGTTTCTGTTCGCAGTCAAGCGGCTGAGTTGTTGCCGAGTGTTACGTTGGAAACGACGCATCCGAGTCCGACCGAGTTTGGCATATTACAGAATTTGCGTGTTGAACCTGCGGCGAAAGTGACTTTAAGCACGGCAACCTTGCAAACAGAGCATGAAACATTGATGATCGCCATTGAAGCGGCTAAAAATAATCCTGTGGCTCGTTTGTTACATCGAACGGCTTTTCAGTTGATTCCTGATCACTGTGAAGAAGTGCAAGGCGTTGATATTCGTGAGATTGCCGGTTTATCGCGGCGCAATCCTTTTCTGACCGTGACGGGTAGCGATCACGCCCTAAAAATTATTTTTACCACTCCAGTTCAGAAATTTTTTCCAGTCTTTCAGAAGATGATTTCTGCCCAAGAGCTTGCCGTGACTGGCAGTGATCAGGCTCTAAAAATTATTTTTACCACTTCAATTCAGAAATCTTTTCCAATCTTTCAGAACACGATTTCTACCCAAGAACTTGAATTTCTTTGGGAAGATATTGAGCAGGGGCAACGGGTGGCTGATACAACTTTATTGGCTGAGGGAAAAATTAGCTATCCCGAATATCCCAAAATTGAACCGGTTAAAGTGAAAGAATCTAGTTTCGTATTGTTGGATAAAACGGATGAATTTTTGGTGGAGCGAATGGAGTTTGATTCAGAGCAACATGGGTTTAAAATTCGTCTCAGTGGCTTGGCGAAACAAGCGGTGGTGACGTATCCCAAGGGATTTCCCGCCCAGCGCAAAGATCATCGCCTAACCATTGCAGAAACTTTGGGACAGGGCAGTAAATTTGTGGGTGTGTTGCTGAATTTATTGATTTATTTAATTCCAATTGTGATTGGTTTGGTTGCGATTAACAAGGTGGAAGTGTTGCCACGACAAAAACGTGAAATTCGTGATTCGGTAAGATCGGGCAATAAACACGAGGAAGGCAAGCATGAATAAATATACGATCATAGTGCTGCTGATATTTTTAAGCGTTCTGGGAATGAACGGCAATAATTCAGAGGCGGGTGTGCAGGCTACACCCAAATCTAAAGAGCAAATTAAGAAAAGTGTCGTCAAGATCACTTCCCAAGGTCGTCAAGGCACCGGTTTCATCGTTGGTTTAGTGAGCGATACGGTTTACATACTCACGGTTTCTCATGTGGTGGCAAGCGATCCAGCACCAAATGTTGAATTTTTTGGTCAGCCGGGAGAATTTAAAGCAAAAATTTTAGAGAGGGAGCAACCGGAAAATGGTTTTGCTTTGTTGATGGTTACAGGGTCGATACCCTCTGACGCAATTCCACTCTATGTAAATGATAAATTTGTTCTCGAACAGGGGGATTCTGTGTTCACCTTTGGATTTCCCCTAAATGCTGGAGATTGGGCGCATGATGAATTGTCTTATTCTTCCCGACTTGCGAGGGAGATTTTATTTTCAGGCAGCGACATAAAGGAAGGAAATTCTGGGGGTCCTTTGATAAACGGAGACGTAGTTGTGGGTATGGTGACTTCAGTAATGGATTTTGCTCATGCTAACTCTTCAGTGGGTATTAGAGAATTTTTACAAGGGGCAAACGGGGGCAACATTGTGTTAGAGCAGATGGAAAAGTGGGGGGTAAATTGGCGTAAAGCGTATGATAAGCATTTAAAAGAAATATCAATGTTAGCTGAACAACAACGCATTGCCGCTGAAAAAGCTGCCGCCGCTAAAGAATCTGAGAGTAAACAGAAACAACAGTTGGCTGAACAACAACGTATTGCCGTTGAAAAAGCTGCCAAAGAGGCTGAAAATAAACAAAAACAACAATTAGCTGAACAACAGCATACTAGCGTGTGGCAAAGTACTAGCGACAATACTAAGTATAAAGTATCCGTAACCCCTGGCATGACTCCAGAATGTAAGTCAGCAATTACAGAGGTCTATGGAAATGGACAAAAACGTGAACTAATTCCAATTTATATCTGTAAACAACCAGATGGCACTTGGAAAGAGGAACAAATAGAAAATGCAACTACCGATACCCCTTCAGATAATTACCAACAAAGCAAGGGAAATGTTCGTCTCAAACGTTTAGGATTTGGCTCTTTTCTTTTATTCCCTGAAGGCTCTGCCCAAGTGATTCCTAGTCAAGGGTTATTGGAAATTAAAAATGCACTACTCGATTTAGAAGAAAATGCCTCAATTCTTATTGCAGGTTATACTGACAATTATGAAGTTGGTACATATCATACTGATTTATCAATATTACGAGCAGAAGCTGTACGGCAGTGGCTTGAAGACAATGGGGTACGCAAGGGGGCTGTCCAAATAAAAGGTGAAGTTCTCCATTTACCTTCATCA
>DYNO01000069.1:4199-15522 GCA_020721025.1 Thiomargarita sp.
GTATAAGCAACGCGTCATACCCCTTTGTCTGAATCAGAATTTACAGAATTTGAGAATTTTCAGAATAACGACAATAACGGATTATTTTCAGCATCTCATTTGGTTTTCATTCTGGAAATTCTAAAATTTTGAAAATTCTGATTCAGATAACAAATTCTTATTGCTTAACAAACATTTGGATACACATTGATGATTCCTCTAAATTTTGAATGGGATGAAAACAAAAATGTACTCAACCAGAAGCAGCGAATAAACATGAACGAAAACAATATAAAGGCTTCTATCATGCGTAAATTCTATGATTTTTCAAACTCCGTCAAAAATCCGTATATTAAACCATCAAAGCAACAAATCACTCTTGAAGTGGATGAAGAAACCATCAATTACTTCAAGGCACTCGCAGCAGAAAAAGGCACTTCGTATCAAAGCCTCATCAACTTATACCTGCACGAATGTGCAACAACTCATCAAGTAAGCTCGTAGCATAGAGGGTATAAGCAACGTGTCATACCCCTTTGTCTGAATCAGAATTGACAGAATTTGAGAATTTTCAGAATGAAAACCAAAACGAGCGGCTGAAAATAAATCAGTTCTTGCCGTCATTCTGAGAATTCCGATTCAGATAATCTCAAATTTTTGGAAAACACAATGAATCAATCTTTAATCGCTGGGGTGGATGAAGTGGGACGGGGCCCATTGGCGGGGGCAGTGGTCGCGGCGGCGGTTATTTTGGATGAAAATCATCTGATTACGGGACTCGCAGATTCCAAACTGTTGAGTGAAAAACGTCGTGAAATCTTAGCTGAACAAATTCGTCAATATGCGTTGGCTTGGGCGATTGGACGGGCAGAAGTGGAAGAAATTGACAATCTAAATATTTTTCACGCCAGTTTATTAGCGATGCAACGAGCGGTTGAAGGTTTGGCGATTGCCCCAAATGAAGTATGGGTTGATGGCAAATTCGCACCCAAAGTGAGTTATAGCACGCAAACTTTTGTTAAAGGGGATAAATTCAAACCTGTCATCAGTGCCGCATCCATTATCGCCAAAGTTTATCGTGATCATGAAATGCAGTGCCTAGATCAACGCTATCCGGGCTACGGTTTCGCACAACACAAGGGCTATCCCACGCGGGCGCACCGTGAAGCATTGCAACGTTTGGGGGCTTGTCCCATTCATCGGCGTTCGTTCGCTCCAGTAAAAGCGGTGATTTAGGCAAAGTCGTTGATGAATAAAAATCCTCGTGTGGCACTGCCATCAAAATTATAAACTCTGTGCATTCATCGTGTTGCACTGATTGATATTGCCAGAATCAAAGCCACGTTTAAACCAACGCATTCGCTGCTCAGATGTACCATGTGTGAAGGAATCTGGCGTAATCTGCCCACGACTTTGTTTTTGCAACCGATCATCGCCAATGTTGCTTGCGGCGTTTAATGCCTCTTCCATGTCACCTTTTTCGAGAATGCGCTTGGCTTTATCGGTATGATTTGCCCACACCCCTGCAAAACAATCGGCTTGTAATTCCAATTTGACTGAAAGTTTATTGGCTTCGACTTCACTCAACTTCGCACTGGCAGCATGTACTTTGTCTGATATTCCCAGCAATTTTTGTACATGATGTCCAATTTCATGTGCAATCACGTAGGCTTGAGCGAAATCTCCGGGTGAATGAAAACGTTGTTTTAAATCTTGATAAAAGCTCAAATCAATATAGGCTTTCTTATCCGCGGGACAATAAAATGGGCCCACCGCCGCATCTGCAAAACCACAAGCCGATTGTACTGCACCGGAAAAGAGAACTAACGTAGGCTCTTGATAGGTTTTACCCATCTCTTTAAAGATTTTATTCCACGCATCTTCGGTATCTGCCAACACGACAGAAATAAACGCTTTCAATTGTTCTTCTTCAGCACTTTGAATTCTTGGTGCGGATGTCGTCGTTAGTTGCTGGTTCGGAATGTGTTGGAGAATCACTGAGGGATCCACGCCAAAATACATTGCAATCACTGCCACGATAACGGCGATAATCCCCATCCCTTTTTTAGACCCTCTCGAAACAACTTCATCACGTCGGTCTTCTACATTGTCACTTTTGCGTCGATCTTTCCACAACATAACGGCTCCAAGCGGTGCGCGGAGTCCAAAACATGGGCTTTGAACTCCAAGTTGAAGAGAATAAATTATAACTTGCCAAGTAAACCACGAATCACTGCTTTATCTTCTTCGGTTTTTGCATCTTTCAAACGTTTGAGCAGCATGTCCATCTGTTGCTGTCTGGGAGAAATAACCGTTTGTGCCATCGTACTGTCCTCAACTGATTTTGGCAGCACGGTGTTGATAATTCGGTCTAAAATCCGATAGAAAAATTCAACACTGTAGCCGGTTAAAAAGGCAAGAGCGACTGCGGAAATTTTACTGACATCGCCATCCGAACTGACATAACCTTGAGCATAATATTGTTGATAAAACAGAGCAACGGTTAATCCCCCCATCAACCCACCCATAAACAAGCGCATCCAATCGTTAGCAAGTTTGTTAGGATCAAGCGTGCGACAGACGTATAAGTCGCTAAGTGTCTTGTAAATATAAACCAGTGAGCCGATAGCACCATACAAAAACGGAGTAGCCATTTGCAACAAACGGTTTAATAATTCCAACGAGTTTTTCGGTATCGACGCGACAGTGGCTTGGGCTGAACCGGGAATAGTTGAGGCGGAGATAGCATGGTCGGTGACATAAAAATTGACTCCTTCTTTCAAGCACAATAGACCAATCAGCGCAATTGCGACCCAAATAATTTGCCGAAAGAAATTGAGACCAATCGAATTTGAACCTAATAACCAAGACGACAACCACGAATTTTTCACAGGATAAAGTTCTGAAGTTGCCCGCAAAGTTTGAATCGTCACCGGATAAATCAATTGAGATAACGTGGCATATAATTCTTCCATATCAGCTTCGGCTTCGCACAGTGTTTCCACTGTCAAATGCGCCGGAGATTCATAGAAAAACACTTTTTTGAGCTTTTTCACTTCCAAACTCAACGATAACGGGTCTAATTTACTCGTCGCCGCGGCATATTCGAGCATTTCTTCTAACTCAATATAACGTTCCCGATATTTGACCCGCAACAGCTTTAAATCGGCATCACTTTGAACATCTTGTAGCAATAACGGAGGCGGCGGAGCCGGTGCAGTCTCTGGTACAACAGGAGGCGAAAACATGACCGGTGGAGAGGTAGTGGGCGGGGACGGCTCAGGTTGCGTTGGCGGATTTTGATCAAAAATGGCATCTGCAACAGAGGGTAACGGCGTGATCGGATTGGGTTTATCCTTGTTAAAAAATGCTTCCGCGATTGAAGGTGGCAAAATTATTGGTTGATCACTTTCCTCGTGTACAAAAAAAGCATCGGCAATAGAAGTTGTTGTTGCTTCACATATCTCTGGGGGAGGATTGGGCGCGGTTGATGATTCCAATGCAGCCGGTTGCCAAGAAGTTGCCCCTGTCGCAGAATCGGTCGCAACATCATTGGGAAATTCGGATGATGTTGAACTGGATGTTGAACTGGTTGACGCAACCGCAGACTCTACAGCAATGTCTTCTGGAAAATCAACTGAATCTGTCGCGATATCGTTTGGAAAGCCATTTGATACAGGATGATGACTTGATGTCGCGGTAGAATCTGTTGCAATATCATTTGGAAAATCAGACAATGCTGGTTCAGTCGCGGCATCCGAACCCATGTCTGATTCGTCATATATATCAGTGGATTGGGATAGTATCGCGGGATCATTCATTTTTTCAGACGTTTTATCTTCTAACATAACGCAATTCCTGTAGTTATCGTGGAAACTTGCAGTGAAAAATCATCATTGAGAATAAAAATTTAAAACTGTAGTTGATTATCCATGCCATCAACAATCTTGTATTATCATCTGTAAAATCAATAAATTGCAAACGCGGCTTCAAATTTAACAACTCATTGAAATTTAGATAAAAATTTTAGAACTAGCCAAACGATTGATCGCAATTCTCACAAATGATAGCAAAGTTTAAGGAAACGAATGCGCGTGACAGTTGAAAATATGAATTTAGTTTGCTAACTCACTAAAATATAAATGAAATTTACTAAAGTATCTGAACTGTTATTGCGATGATCATTGGAAAAATTAACGGAACCAACTCATTTTCAGCAAATTTCCAAAGACCGAACAGGGATAAAGCGAGAAGTTTTTGTTTGATCGGGAGATTTGTAATTAGGCTATTTTGATGAAATTTCAACTATCTCACTTACATTATACCAACTTAGTTTCGCTTAAGTACACATTAGCAGGTTGACATTATAACTTGTCTAGGCAAGAGATTCTCAGAGCGTTTTGATGACACCCCATAATTCCACCATCTTTGATAGAATGCTCATCCAGATGACGAAAAATAGAGGAATTATCAATGTTACGTTATTGCAAAAATTGTGTGATGCCCGATACCAAGCCAGATTTAGTGCTCGATGAACAAGGGATATGTAACGCGTGTCGCAGTTATGAACGACGTGTGGCGATTGATTGGGAAAAACGACGACTCGAATTGATTGAAATTCTTGATAAATTTCGCTCAAAAGATAACAGTACATGGGATTGTATTGTGCCAGTCAGCGGCGGTAAGGATAGCACTTATCAAGTCATTCGCATGTTACAACTGGGTATGAATCCGCTGTGTGTGACTGCCACAACGTGCGATTTAAGCGAGATTGGGCGCAAAAATATCGAGAATATCAAAAGGTTAGGGGTAGATTATGTCGAATTCAGTCCCAATAAACACATCCGCCGCAAACTCAACAAAATCGGATTGATTCAAGTGGGTGACATTTCGTGGCCCGAACATGTGGGGATTTTCACCATTCCAGTGCGTGCTGCGGTGGAATATGGCGTAAAACTCATTGTATGGGGCGAAAACTCGCAAAATGAATACGGTGGACCGGCAACAGCAGCAGAACATAACGTGTTGAATCGACGTTGGTTAGAAGAATTTGGCGGCTTGCTTGGAATGCGGGTGAGCGATCTGATCGGCATGGAAGGCATCACGCAACGTCATCTTATTCCTTACAGCTATCCATCCGATGCGGAATTGGCGCGCGTGGGCGTGACCGGGATTTTCTTGGGATATTATTTACCGTGGGACGGCTATTCTAATGCGTTATTGGCGCAAGCTCATGGTTTTACAACCTATCACTCGACAATAGAAGGCTCTGTGGTCAATTATGAAAATCTCGACAATCATCAAACGGGAATTCATGATTACTTCAAATTCCTCAAATTTGGTTTTGGGCGGGCGACGGATATTGCTTGTTTACATACGCGGCGCGGGAGAATTACGCGGGAAGATGCCGTCGAATTGGTCAAAATCCATGACGGCAAGTTTCCTTGGACATATTTAGGAAAATCACTGCAAGACATTTTAGAACCATTGGAATTGTCAGTCGATGAATTTATTAAAATTTGTGATCAATTCACCAACAAAAAACTGTTTGTCAAGGATGCGAATGGGCGTTTGGTCAAGGATCGGTTTGGCAATCTCACCAAATTAAATAACGATAACCTGAATTAATCTTAGTTCGCATCGCGGGGCAAGCGTGCGAATTTTAAAATCAATGAGTTACAGTCTTAGGAATTACGTCCTTGAGATGTCAATCGTTTGATTTAATTGAAATATTTGAAATTAGATTCGTAAGCTAACCTCTCAAATAGACTAAAAATTAAATTTGAACTGCGTAACTCCCAAATTGATTATTACAACTTGTTGAAATTCTTGAAACCAGAAAAATTTGTAGGTGCTTGCCCCACTTCGATTTGGGCTCCTTCGCTCATCAAACTGCTAATTTTTTGAATTTATTGGAATCATGTTTAAACAACCCGATGCCTCGATGTGATGAAGTAACACGACCTGTCACAATTTTAACGCTAAGATTTGTTAAAATGACACAATTTAGCCTAATAAGCGTAGCAATGGACAATCGAATTGGTTTATGTGGCAGTCATCGCACCGGAAAAACCACACTCGCTAGAAAATTAGCAACCCATCACGATATCGCCTTTGTGGAATCAAGCGTTACCGCGGTATTTAAACAACATTTTTTTAATCATAACCCCTTGAAACCCGACGCAAAAATGGATTTTGAAGCGCGCTTGTGGATTCAGCAACGCATTTTAGAAGCCGCTGAACAATTATGGCATCATGCCCCTACAGCATTTGTCACTGATAGAACGCCTCTCGATTTTATGGCTTATACCCTGTGTGATATTCAAGGGGCAACGCAGGTGAATTTTGACGAGTTGGCAGAATATCTCGACCGCTGTTTTACCGTGACAAATCAATTCTTTACTCACATCGTGGTGGTGCAACCGGGCATTCCCCTGATTTATGCTGAAGGAAAAGCTGCGCTGAATCAAGCCTATATCGAACATTTGAACACAGTCATTTTGGGCTTGTGCCATGATGAACGATTACGTTGCCCGGTTACCGTGATTAAAAGAAATATTTTAGATATTGAACAACGAGTTACCGTGACCAATCATTTTTAATCCCGCTGCCCGAAGAGCTCCCAACCATGCCCATTCGCCCGTTTGAAAAGATATCTCCCAAAATAGCTGGCACTGCCTATGTTGATTCGCTCGCAGTCATTATTGGCGATGTGACGATAGGTGAGTATGCTTCTGTTTTTCCAATGGTTGTGGCGCGGGGAGATGTACAACGGATTACCATTGGCGCGCGTACCAATATTCAAGATGGTTCGATTTTACACGTTTCTCACGACAGTCATCACTGTCCCGGCGGTCGGGAATTGTGGATTGACGAGGACGTGACGGTAGGGCACCAAGCGGTGCTTCACGCCTGCACCGTTGCCGCTCATTGTCTCGTGGGAATTCAAGCAGTTATCTTAGATGGTGCCCGTTTAGAACCTTATACCTTGCTTGCCGCGGGCAGTCTGGTATCTCCAAAAAAAGTATTGGAAGGAGGGTATTTGTGGCGCGGTAATCCTGCCCAAAAAATCCGTCCATTAACGGAACAAGAACGAGAATTTTTAGAATATTCAGCTCAACATTATGTCACCTTGGCACAACGCCATAAACAACAGTTTTCTACCTCAGAATGAATTTTTATGTTGAAACGTTTCTTACAACGAATTTTATTTATCTGCGCGCTTCTTTTTACTTTTGAATTAATTGCTTATGGTGTGGGCAGTTGGCTACAGCAAAAATTATTAATTCACATTGAACAAGCACCCACTGAAAAGATTTTGGTCAAAAATTACGCCGACTATCTCGAAAAGCGTGATCCCCTGTTGGGCTGGCCCTATCCATTTCAACTGGGTGGCAATTTTTTCGACAGCAGCGGAGCTCGTCATCTCCCAGCATTTGATAATCCTGAACAATTTTCTAACTGCTTGTCTCTGTATGGTGATTCTTACGTGATGGGTTCAGATGTCACGCATGAGCAGACATGGGCAAATAAGTTGGCGGAAAAGCTCGGTTGTCGGGTGGCGAATTTTGGCGTGGGTGGTTATGGCATCGATCAGGCTTATTTGCGTTTTGAGCGCAATTCGGCTGATCAGGCAAAATGGGTCGTTTTAGGACATTCTTCAATTGATATTATTCGTAATATTAATCGGTTAGAAGATTTATTTAGCACCGGACAGGCTTTTGCTTTCAAACCCCGTTTCATCTTGGATGCGAACCATCGGCTTCAATTGGTTGAAATGCCAAAATTGTCAGAAGAGGAGTATTTTCACGCCTTGGGATTGAAACAACCGGTTTTGAAGTTAGAACATGAGATTTTTCAATTTGATGGTTTGGCGGGAATCACGCGTTTTAATTTCCCATATCTTTACACATTGTTCAAAAGTTTCGGGGATTTTCGCCTGCGGGCAAGGTGGGCGAGGCGAGCCTCATATTTTGAATTTTATCAACCGCAACATCCGAGTCAAAGTTTGGAGTTAGCGACTGCTTTGTTACAAACTTTTTATCAAACGGCGCAACAACGGCAACAACAGCCGGTGATTGTATTTTTTGCCAATGATTCTGACATGAAGGTTTATCGTAAAACGCAGCAGTGGACGTATCAAAACTTGTTGAATGCGTTGGATAAATTGCAGATTCCCTATCTCAATTTCGGGACGACCTTGGTGGAACGTATCGGGCAGCAGTCCAGTGATGATTTTTTTAAAAATGGACATTACAATGAACAAGTAAATCAATGGGTTGCTGATTTTATGTATGCCAAACTCAAAGATAAAGTTGTCATGCCAACGAGATAGTCCAAATCTCGCGAATGGTAGTGCCACACTGGTTAGGAACAGGGCTATTTTTAGGTATCAAGCGAGATATAAGTAATTGAAAAATTAGTAATTTGTCAAATATCATGAACTTGTATTTCTTCAGTTATCCTAACCAGTGTGGCACTACTAAGATTTCAAATCAGTTCTATATAGGAGTTACGCACTTGAGATGCTAACCCACTGATTTTATAAATGGAGTACAAATTTAAATTTGTACTCCGAAAACGCTAACTAACTGAATTAAGCCTAAGTTACGTTTTGAACTGCGTAACTCCTACTATATTAACTAATAAAATTCGTAGAAATTTGGGCGTTGTAACGCACTTCGGAATATCGCTAACTTTATGGATATTACAAAAATATTGATACACTGAAGGAGGACAGTTATGTTAGTTTTAACTCGTGCAGGCTATGCCAAACCTGCCACATCATTGAATTTTAAAACGGGTACTTGGCGCGTACAAAAACCGGTGCATCATCATCACGCCGCGCCCTGTCATAGCGTTTGTCCTGCGGGCGAAGATGCTCAGGCGTATATCGCTCATGTACAAGCTGGACATTTACAATTGGCTTGGGAAACGTTGGTGAAAGTCAATCCGTTACCAGCAATTACTGGGCGGGTTTGTCCGCATCCTTGTGAATCGGCATGTAATCGCGGTTTTTTTGATGAGTCGGTTGCTATTCATTCGATAGAGCGGTTTTTAGGCGACCAAGCGATTGAAAAAAAATGGAATTATCCCCCGCGTGAGATTATCTATCCTGATAAACCCATTGCCATTGTTGGCGCAGGACCGGCGGGATTGACTGCGGCTTATCATTTAACTCGTTTGGGGTATCCTGCCACCATTTTCGATGAACGTAGCGAAGCCGGGGGAACGTTACGCACCGCCCTGCCTCCGTATCGTCTGCCGCGTACGGTACTTGATGCTGAATTAGAACGAGTTTTAGCCATCAATGGCATCACTTTTAAACCACGCACGCGATTAGGACGGGATACTAATTTACGAGAATTACAAAATGATTTCGCTGCGGTTTTTCTCGCTCCCGGTACTCAACGCAATCAAGAATGGAGTATTGACGGCGCAGTGCCGCGTGATTTGAAATCGGGTCTCGATTTACTCAAAGAATGGTTAGATATTGGCACCGTGCCTACGCCGCGTAGTGTTGCTGTGGTGGGTGCGGGAAATACGGCGGTCGATATTGCACGAGTGATGAAACGCGCCGGTGTGCAAGAAGTGCATGTGATTTCACATAAACCCATTCCTCGCCCCGGTATTCCTGCCGACGAAGCCATGCCCGCTATTGATCGGGAAGTGCATGAAGCGTTGGAAGAAGGGATTATTATTCATGAATATCATGGCATTCGTCGCCTGATTTTACGCGGGGAACGGGTGGTCGGTGTGGAATTGGTGCGCATGAAAAAATTGTTGCAATCCAGTGGTCGTTTGAAACGGGTGGCATTTGAAGGCACAGAAACAATTTTACATGTTGATCAAGTGATTCCCGCGATTGGGCAGGTGGTTGACGCATTCGGAATGGAAAATTTGCTGAATAATAACGACTTTCTCAAAGTAGATCGTTGGGGACATTTGGCGGGTCACGCTGGGGTTTATGTGGGAGGAGATGCGACAGGTAAGGCGGGAACAGTGGCGGCAGCGGTGGGGCAGGGACGACGAGCGGCAGAGGCTATCGCGTGTGAATTGCAAGTCAAGGCTTTGCCAACGGAAGAAGATTTAACACCCTTGCCATTTGAAGTGCTCAATTTAAATTATTATGAACCTGCCCCACGGGTTGGAGAGCCAACACTACCCGTCGAACAGCGGCACGGCGATGAAGAAATTACCACCACGCTCAGTGCTCCCCTAATTGGAACGGAATCACAACGTTGCTTTTCATGTGGTAATTGTTTGGCGTGCGATAATTGCTGGACATTGTGCCCAGACACCGCCGTGTTGAAAACCAAAGATTTAGCCAGCGATGGTTCGCATTATGTGTTTGATTATGATTACTGCAAGGGTTGCGGCTTATGTGCCCATGAATGCCCATGTGGTTTTATCGAAATGCAGGATGAATTTTAATTGTTCATCTGACGCTGCAAGCAATGGAAAGTTCAGATATGCTGAGTTTGCAACCAAAAAGTGACGGGACCATCGTTAATTAAATGCACCTGCATATCTGCGCCAAATTGTCCCGTTTCGACGCTAACATGTTGTTGTTTCGCTTGTTGACAAATATATTCAAACAAAATTCGAGCTTGTTCTGGCGGGGCGGCGGGCGTAAAACTGGGGCGGGAACCTTTGCGCGTGTCGGCGGGGAGCGTGAATTGCGGCACCAGCAACAATCCCCCTTGAATGTCTTTGAGACTTAAATTCATTTTGCCATTCGCATCGCTAAATACACGATAAGTCAAGATTCTTTCGAGCAATCGGTTCGCTTGGGCTTCGGTATCGGCTTTTTCCACACCTAACAGGGCTAATAATCCTTGTTCAATATGCGCGATACGTTGGGCGGCGACAATCACACTGGCAGTTGTAACTCGTTGAATTAATGCAATCATTTGAGTATCGTTGAATGGTGAAAAATTTATTAGATCAAATAAAACAAATAGTTACTCGTTCCAATGCGCCGCGTCACCGGTTCAAATTTGACGAATTCAGCATGAGAAATAATTTCAAATAAAACAAATGGTTCCTCGTTCCCATGCGCCCGCGTGGGAATGCAGTCCAGACGCTCCGCGTCACCGGTTCAAATTTGACGAGTTCAACCATCTATATTTCGCCCTCCATTTCGGCAGAGCAACAATTTTTCATCAAGATGATAAAAAAAACAATCAGTTAAAAATCATCACGCGTGACGCAGAGCGTCTGGGCTGCATTCCAACGCGGAGCATTGGAACGAGGAACTCTTTGTTTTATTTAATAAAAATTGATTCACAACGAATCGTTAAAATCGTCATCAATACAATAAACGTGTCATCTGGTGACGATA
>DYNO01000249.1 GCA_020721025.1 Thiomargarita sp.
TCTGAGGAAGTTAAGCCATGTTATTGGCACATAAAATCGAACTCCAACCCAATGAAGCACAATATCTGAATAAAAAAGCTTATGCACAGCAAGACATTGCTACAATCAACTGCTATTGGCAAAAAATACGTTGAGCTTTGTTTCTAAAAAAATGGTGGATATTGTTATCAATTCATTGATTTATAACGAATTAAATTTTTTGTACTTAAAATCAATGGAATAGAAAGAGGGGATTGGACTTTTGAAGCGTATTGCGATAGAATGATATATTGGTGTTGTTAAAATCCGTCCTTCGGGGTGTGGCTCAGCCTGGTAGAGCATTGCTTTCGGGAAGCAAGGGTCGCAAGTTCAAATCTTGTCACCCCGACCAATTTATATCATCAATGAGTTAGTGATAACTTTTTGAGATCAAACCGTTGTACCACAAAATAATTTTATTCACTCAAAGGTTTCACCGGTGGGGCACAAGGATCATGACCACGCCGACAGGTTTCTAAATCTCCTTCAATATTTAGACCGTTCAACCACTGTTCAATATTGTCTTTGTCAAAACCTATCCGATATTCTCGCCCCACCTGCATGAGCGGACGACGAATCAATAAATGATCCGCCAATAATAATTTAACTGCTTGTTTTTCATCCAAATTTTCAGGAACCACTTCCCCCGATTTTACCCGTGGTGCAGCACGATTAAACCAATCTGCCACCGAATAATTTTTCAAAAATGGCAACAGCAACTCCTCAGACCAACTTTCAGTCAAAAGATTTTTATCAATCACGGTATGACCGGCTTGACGTAACAACATCTTTTGCTTGGTATTATTGGCACAACCGGGTTTTTCATAGAAAATAATCGTAGCCATTTATTTTTCCCTCATATCGTAATTCCTGTTAAAGAACCGGGCGGATTCCACGCCTTGCCTGCACTGTTTAAAATTGCTCCTTCTATCGGACAAATACTCGCGCATTGTGGGTCAGCAAAATCGCCGTCGCATTCGGTGCACTTGAGTGCGTCGATTAAAAAATGCGGTTTTGCCTCATAAATCGCCGAAGTGGGACATAAGGGTTGACATGCCCAACAATTGGTGCATAATTCTATTATTTTCAATGCCATGATAATTTCAAAAGGTGAGATAATTGCAGTTCGTTGGGCGAGACCATAGCTTCAGCGGTAAACTGAAAATATGGTCATCTTGTGATTTAAGCGCGCATCGTTTGTTTTTTTACTGGAATTTCATCCAATTTTCCGGAGGCACTCATTTCTTGATACACTGATTTTACTGCATCTTCAATCGCTTCCATCGCATGTTCGCCATTGGGTTGAATTCCCGCAGCTTCTAATTTGCCCCAAGGCTCATAACCAATTTTGGCACATAAAACCACTTCGCAACCGGCTAACGATTTGATAATTCGCTCAATTCGGCTTTCCGCTTCGCCACAAGTTTCATCGCCCGTGCAATACAATTCTGCTTTTGCTGCCCGAATAAATTTGATTCCTGCTTGTGAAGCCTCATAAATCAAAAATTCCTGTGCATGACCGAAGTGTAAGTTGATGATTCCTTGTCCTTTACTTGCCACTGCCATGAGTACAGAACGATAAGTTTTCTTCTTGGTACGCAATTTGTCAAGTGAAATCAGTTGCACGGTGTTATCAAGCGGTTGAGCGGATTGAGCATGTTTTGCTGCAATTTCTGCCTCAATTCGCGCTTTTTCTGCCACCCGACGTTGCATGGCTGCGGCATGATCAATTTCTAAATGTTCAATTTTCTCTAAACTGAACTCATCGCCTCGATCTTCCCCCAATAATCCCACAGCATCGGCACGACATTGACGACAGTGACGCATCATTCGCATGTCATCGCTTTCGCAGGAAGTTTGCAAATTACTCAATTCTTCCGGCGTAGGCGAAGGTTGCCCGCTGAGACCAAAAAATGTACCGTGTTTTGCTTCAGCAATCAATGGCATGATGTTGTGTAAAAAAGCACCTTTGGCTCTTACGACGCGGCTGACTTCTTTGAGATGCTCGTCGTTGATACCGGGAATCATCACAGAATTAATTTTCACCAAGATGCCACGAGCGACCAGCATTTCCAAGCCTTTTTGCTGTTGCTGGATGAGAATTTCAGCCGCTTTTACGCCCTTGATGCGGCGGTGATTCCAAAATATCCACGGATAGATTTTCGCGCCAATTTCGGGATCAAGGCAGTTGATGGTAATCGTGACGTGATCAATGTTATGTTTTGCCAATTCATCGACATGTTGTGGTAAGGCTAACCCATTGGTAGAAATGCATAATTTTAAATCGGGAGCGAGTCGCGTCAGTTCACGAAAAGTTGCAAACGTGCGTTCAGGATTGGCTAACGGATCGCCGGGACCGGCAATTCCAACCACACTCATTTGCGGAATCGCTGCACCTACGGCTAATACTTTTTTAATCGCTTGATCTGGCTTGAGTAATTCTGATACCACGCCCGGACGAGATTCATTGGCACAGTCATACTTGCGGTTGCAGTAATGGCATTGAATATTGCAAGCCGGCGCGACTGCCACGTGCATTCTCGCATAATAATGATGTGCTTGTTCAGAATAACACGGATGATTATGAATTTTCTCTTGAATATGTTGTGGCACAGCGGAGGGCGAGTGCGGGTGATTTCCACAACTTCCAGCACAATTTCCACCCGTCGCTTTTTCTGGTTGAAGTGCGGTTAAATCTATCATGCAATATCCTCGTCAGGTTCAACGTTTTCTACCCATACAGCAACTACTATGCCGTTAGATAAAATTTTGTTTTATTTGAGATATTTTGCAAAATGAAGGTTCACTTGTATGAAGTGCGACAGACAAGCTAAATCTATTTGTAAATAAGGTGACAAAACGGTACGAGAGGTGGTGATAGCGATCTTGGGTTATTTGTCGGGCGGTTCTATGATTGAAACACTAAATTTTTATTTTTCAACGAGATAGATGTCGCTATGAAAGAGCGGAAGGAAAAGATATAATGAGGTTTTAGGGTGAGCAAGTTTTATGTCATGCTGAAAATGTATTGCTGGAAAATAGATATTTTTATCGCAGTAATCAATTGAATTATAAACAAAAAAAGTTTTCATCGAAAAAATTGCTGATAAAATAACTTTAGAACAACACCATGAAAAATTTTTGCTATACTTTGCTATTAGGAATTGTTCTACAAGGTTGTAGTGCGACTGCGGTCGTTTATGGCGTGCCTGAGCCGGAATGGCAACGCATGAGTGTCGCGCAACAGCAAGAGGCAATGCGACAATTCCAACGCCAAGAACTTATCAATAACCAAACTCGCGCCGCAGCGGATAAGGCAAGAGAAGAGGCGCATCGTTTGTCTGAGAAATGTCAAACTCAGGATATGATGTCTCTCCCTGAATGCCAAGTGAAAACTCGCAGGCGTTTTGGATTTTAATCATGAATGCTAAACGACTCATTTATCTTTCGTTGTTTTTAGGAATTGCTAATTTTAATTTCAGTCAGGCAGCTGATGATCCATTGGATACAGTAACAGATGGTAATGTGCATCAACTGTGCGAACGGTATCACATTACAGAATTTAAGAAAACCGAGTGCCTCACAAGTTATCAACAGTTACGGCAGGATCAGCAGTTGTGTGAAGCGAGTGAATTATCCAAGTCACAATGTCTTGAGAAATATCAAGAATCCTTGCAACGGTGGAAAAGTAACCGCAAAGGAAAAGCCATTGTAATACCACCCGCCCCGCGTTCATCAAATTCGTCCAACGCAAATCGGCGGGATTCATCTGGTTCGTCTAATGCAAATCGGCGGGATTCATCTGGTTCGTCTAATGCAAATCGGCGAGATTGGCGAGATTCATCTGATTCGTCCAATGCAAATCAGCGGGATTCGTCTGATCTATCAAATGTTAATCGACAAGATTCATCATTTGAACAAAATTATCAACAACCTCCCGTATTAAACCATAATACAACGTATGAGTGGGAATACGCTAAACTCCAACGTCCACAAGAGCATGGAATTCGCGA
>DYNO01000250.1 GCA_020721025.1 Thiomargarita sp.
GGCGTGATTGCTAAAAGTGGAACCGTTTTTTCCAGCGGCGTGTCCGAAGATGACGAGGATTATCAGGCGACACTGAAAGTTGGTATAAATAAGGAATTGATTTTTAAGGCTTCGATGGAAATTGATTCCGCAGATGTGGGCAAGGTAGCAGACATTTTACTGGTGATTGGCGTGGAACCCAAAGCTCCTTTTGACGGCGGGGTTGATACCAAATATTCTGCTTACACCAGCACGGGAAAAGTGGTGCCAGTCAATTTATACGCCACACCAGATGTATGGATGGCTGAATTGACCTCACCTTATCGAGCGAAAGTAAAATTGGGCGAAGTGGTTTCATTCGTGAGTTTGGGGAAATATAAACTGACTCAAGCGGGAATGTATTACGTGTTTATCGGCTATCGACTGATTGATAACGGCACCGTTGTCTATAACGATCAACCGATTATTGTCGATGCAACCAATCAAACGACTACCGCGACTACCACCACTGGAACGGCTGCGCCTACCAATACGGTTGCCGGTGACGCGACTCCTGTAGTGACCACCAAGGCGGCTGCGGCGACAACTGAACCGACGGCATATACGGGAATTGTGGCAGCTCATAACGTATGGCGTAAAAAAGTGGGTGTTCCTGATTTAGTGTGGTCAAGCACCTTGGCAGCCGTCGCGCAAAAGTGGGCAACAACGTTGAAAACAACCAAAAATTGCTCCATGGTACACAGCGGCAATCCCAAATATGGTGAAAATCTTTACTGGGCATCAGGCTTTGTTCCAACCACGAAACAAGTGGTGGACGCATGGGGTAACGAGGTCACAGATTACACCTATGCCACTAACAAATGTGCAGCCGGCAAAATGTGCGGACATTACACGCAAGTGGTTTGGAAGGATACAACATCTGTCGGATGTGGCAAGGCAACGTGCGGAACGGCGCAAGTGTGGGTATGCAATTACAATCCACCGGGCAATTGGGTAGG
The DNA here is from genome assembly GCA_020721025.1 of Thiomargarita sp. Classification (GTDB taxonomy): domain Bacteria; phylum Pseudomonadota; class Gammaproteobacteria; order Beggiatoales; family Beggiatoaceae; genus DYNO01. The sequence goes on from DYNO01000250.1 coordinate 978, forward strand.
ACAAAAACCTTATTAAGCAATTCGTTACGGTTGATGAAAAGTGAATTTTAAACCTGTCAAGTTTCTGAAACCTGACAGGTTTGAAAATTTTGAATAAATTGTAAATTTCAATCAGTTGGAGAAAATAAATATCTTCAACTGATTGATTTCACAAAGATTTAATGCGACTTTTCTTCAGATGCGGGATGATGCTTGTTCGATGGAGTATGATGCGGAGTAAAGCGTTCCATCAGTGCAAATAGCAACCCAGAGACAACGAAAGTTAAATGGAGTAAAATCAACCACATCACTGTCTCGTAGGGAAGTTCAGCGACTTTATCGGGATGATTAAACACCTTGATGAACACTTTGAGCAGTTCGATGGAAGAAATCGCGACAATAGAGCCAATCACTTTTAATTTCAATGCACTATAATCAATCTTGCCCATCCAATCCGGACGATCAACGTGTCCTTGAATCATGTCGATTTTAGAAACAAAACTTTCGTAACCACTAAAAATAATGATTAACAACAAGTTCGCGACCAGCACGATGTCGATCAAGCCCAAAATATCCAAAATCAAGTCGGTATAGCTTTCTTCTGGCATGTGTAATGTCACTTGAAACAACTTCATGCCAAATTTACCAACCAGTAGAACCAACGCGATGATCAAACCAACATACAACGGTGCTAATAACCAACGACTTTGAAAAATAAGCGTTTCTAGCAAACCTTCAATTTTATCACGTACACTCATGCAATGACTTCCTCAAGTTGATGAAAAACAGTTATCCCGCCAAAAATGTGTGAGCGATTAGAAAAGCTCTGTTATATCAATTTATTACAATTCACATTCTTGACTCATGATTGGCAGAAAGTTGACAGTGTGCGTAGTATAACCAAATTTCAATCATTTTTAAATACAGCAACCGTGTCACAACAAATACACAACGATCAACAATGGATGATAGAAGCCTGCCAACTTGCCAAGTACGCGGCACAACAAGATGAAATTCCTATCGGCGCGCTCTTGGTGACGGCACAAGGTGAGCGTCTCGCGGCGGGTTGGAATCAGTCGATTCAGACGCACGATCCCACAGCGCACGCTGAAATTGTGGCATTACGTGCTGCGGCAACTGCGGTTAAAAATTATCGTTTGCCCAATACCACATTGTATGTCACATTAGAACCTTGCGTCATGTGCGCGGGAGCAATTATTCATGCGAGAATTCAACGTGTTGTGTTTGGAGCTTACGATGCGAAAATGGGCGCGGCGGGGAGTCGTTTTGACGTGTTGCGCGACACGCGGCATAATCATCAAGTGGAATGTATCGGCGGGATATTACAGGAAGAATGCGGTGATATCTTGCGACAGTTTTTTCGAGCGAAACGGTTTAAATAACGGATTGAATTCAAATGGCAATGAAGCAAACTCTCAAAGTTGACTGGAAAAAGTTATTGTGGCAATCTCACGCTGACTCGTGGGCGGATGTCACTCGTTTGTTACTGATTGGGGGATTTCTGATTGCGGTGTGGTGGCACAGTTGGTTTGCCATGTTATTGATCACGTTGGCAATCATTATCAATCCCATCAGTTTTCCCGCACCTAAAAATCCACGACATTTTATTCATCGAATGAACTTGGGGAAACGGTTGTGGCTGGAATTTACGCCGCCCTTGTTGAAAAACTTAGCGCGAATCGGTGAAATCAGCATGACCTTGGGCTTGCTCGTGGCGGCGTGGCAAAATCAACTGTTTCAAGCCATTTTGTTGGCAGCGGGATTGATGGGTTATAAATTTTACTTTATGTTTTATTTGACATTATTACACGATACCAAAGAAGCAGAAAATAAAGACCTCCCGCCCAAATGAACGCTCATTTTTTGGCAACCGTTTCAATTTATTGTTCTGACAGCTTTTTATGATTGTCTGCGAAATCAACCGGTTGAAATCTCAAAGCAATGTTAAAACTGTCTGAACGATTGTTGCATTACAACTGATTGATTAAATTCATTTTCCACCCCAATGTTTCCGTCGTTTCCACCGTTGCTGAGGGCGAATGCGTGTCATGACGAATTTGATACGGGCGATTATCCCCAGATGCAAAGTAAGTTCGACTGATTAATTCACTTAAAACTCCCGTTGTTAAAAATTGTACTCCCATGAGCACCAGTAAAATCCCGGTCATAAACAAGGGTCGTGTTCCGATATCTTGGGCAAAAAACATTTTCAGAACAAAGAGATAGCTCAATGCTATCGTGCCCAATCCACCAAAAACCAAGCCAATGCTTCCAAAAAAATGTCCCGGTCGTGCCAGAAAACGCAGGAAAAAATAGACGGATAATAAATCAATGAGAACGCGGAAGGTGCGTGAAATACCATATTTTGATTCGCCAAATTGCCGGGCGCGATGATTGACCACTTGTTCTTGAATGCGATGCGGGGAAGTGAATAAAGAAACCCACGCCGGGATAAAACGGTGCATTTCGCCATACAAGCGCACATTTTTGATCACCGACCCCCGATAAACCTTGAGACTGCAACCATAGTCATGCAAATAAACGCCGGTGATCGCAGCAATCAAGCGATTTGCAATTTGCGAGGGAATTTTACGCAACCATAAGTTATCTTGACGTTTTTTTCGCCATCCTGCCACCAAATCTAATTCATGGGTTAATAAGTAATTGACCAAATTTGGGATGTCTGCGGGATCATTTTGCAAATCGCCGTCCAAAGTGACAATAATGTCGCCGCGTGCCGCATCCAATCCCGCTTGCATCGCTGCCGTTTGTCCAAAATTGCGTTGTAACAACAAAACACGCACATGTTCGCCGTATTTATTCGCTTGGGTGAGCAGGGCTTGATCGGTACCGTCGCGACTGCCATCATCGACCAGCACCAATTCCCAAGGAAATGAATAAGTTGCTAGGGCAGCGTGCACACTATCGAGCAAGGGCGCGATGTTGTCAATTTCATTATAAAGTGGAATAACGATAGATAAACGATGAAAAACAGCGGTATCGGTCACAGGAGTTTGCATGTTCGGTTAGAGAAAATTTTGCATGATAGCATA
>DYNO01000251.1 GCA_020721025.1 Thiomargarita sp.
TTTTCAATGAAACTCTTGCTAAACCTTTTCGCTGGACTTATATTGGCAAGCCCTTAGGTCGTGTAAACTTAACCCAGCTTATCTTCGGTTCGGTGTACTAGGGAGTTTTCATCCTGCGGGCACGCAAACTCTATGAACTCTTGAGTGGACTGCGACTTGGCTTGCGATGTTATTACAGTAATTAATGCTATGGTTACAATTATCAAATATGCACGGTACATCGCCCCTCCCTAAAAAACCATGTATAATATAAAAATTAAATAAGCAATATTTTTAAACTCAAACTTTAAATTCTTTCTCAAAACCGCGAATCATTTTACTCGCTACAAAGGAAATCGCGCAATTTAAGACAATTTACTTAATTCTATATAGAAATTACGCACTTGAGACGTTAACTCATTGATTTTACAAATAGGAGTACAAATTTAAATTTGTACTCCTAAGATGCTAACTTATTGAGTTAAATCTAAGTTACATTTTGAACTGCGTAACTCCTCTCTATAATTGAAATATTAAGAAATTTAGTCCTCAAACTGCGACCTATCAACTGTCACCAAATTGATATTTACAGAATAATATGTGGTTTTTTATCCAATTGAACCCACACAAGCCATCATCAACGCCTGTGGAAACATGCCCAATCCTAAAATAATCAGACCGTTAGCACTTAACGCCACTTGCATGTCTGGAGTGGTGACAATGGGTTCATTATCAAGCGGTTTTTCAAAATACATCATCCAAATAATCCGCAGATAATAATACGCCCCAATGACCGACAGAATCACGCCAACCAATGCCAACCACAGATAGCCCGTGTGAACCGCCTCCATCAGCACCGATAATTTCGCCCAAAAGCCCAGCATCGGAGGCACGCCCGCCATCGACAGCATTAAAATCAACATGATGAATGCGTACCAAGGACTCCGTTCATTCAAGCCTTTGAAATCCACGACATTTTCCGCTTCAAAACCGGCACGACTCAGCAACACAATCATGCCGAAGCCGCCCAAGCCCATGAGTGCATAGACAATGGTGTAAAACATCGCCGCCGCATAACCCGTTTGAGTCGCTGTCAACACGCCCAACAGCAAAAATCCAACGTGTGAAATGGTCGAATACGCCAACATGCGCTTGATATTACTCTGCACAATCGCAATGATATTACCGACCGCCATCGACAGCACCGATAAAATCACTAACATTTGTTGCCATTCCGCTTGCATCGCTGGCAGCCCTTCAATCAACAGGCGCATCAACATCGCAAAAGCCGCTAATTTCGGTGCGGTACTGATAAACATCGTGACACTGGTCGGCGCGCCTTGATACACATCAGGCACCCACATGTGAAATGGCACCGCTCCAAATTTAAACGCCAATCCGACCATGAGAAATACCAGACCGAATGCGAAAAAGGTTTTGTTACCATCGAGTTGCGCCGTTTTTTGGGCAATAACGCTTAAATCCAAACTACCCGTCACGCCGTACAAAATTGACATACCGTACAGCAACATGCCCGAAGCAATCGCGCCCAAAATAAAATATTTCATCGCTGCTTCAGTCGCTTGGCTCGAATCACGGTGCATTGCAACCATCGCATACAGGGAAAGTGACAGCAATTCTAACCCCAAATAAATGATTAACAAATTGTGCGCCGACACCATCGTCATCATGCCCAACGTCGCCAGCAAGCCCAGCACGAAATATTCACCTTTGAAAAAATTACGTGCTTTCAAATAGTTGCGTGAATAGACGAACACGACAAACACGGTTGCCACGATAAACAATTTCAACAGCGCGCCCATCGGATCAATAACGACTAAGCTGCTGAGAATAAAAGTTTTTTGGGTCGGAAAAGTCAGCCACAATAAACTTGTCGTACCGAGCAACGTACCTTGCACCAATTGATAACTCAAATCTCTCGATTCATCAGAAAGATAGGCATCAACCAACAAAATAATACACGCCATCGTCAACAAAAAAATCTCAGGGGCAATCGGAAGTAAATTAAAACTCATGCTCGTATCCTTACATTGTAGGTAGCTTTGAAACTGCGATATGCTGCAACAAGTTCATTACGGATGAATTCATCGCATCAAACACAGGCGCAGGATAAATACCGAACCATAACACCATGATAGCCAGCAACGTGAGGATCAGCGTTTCACGGGGATTAATATCTGTTAATTCAGCCACATGCGAATTTGCGACTGCGCCATAAATTACCCGCTTCACCATCCATAAAGTATAAGCTGCACCGAAAATCAGGATAGTTGCTGCGGTAAAAGCGACCCAGAAATTGGCTTTAAAGCTGCTCAGAATCACTAAAAATTCACCCACAAATCCTGACGTTCCGGGCAAGCCTGAATTTGCCATTGCGAAAAACACGGCAAACATTGCGAAACGCGGCATGGTATTGGCAACACCGCCGTAATCTGCTATTTGTCGTGAGTGCATCCGGTCATACAATACGCCCACGCATAAGAACAGCGCGCCAGAGATAAAACCGTGCGAAATCATCTGCATCATCCCGCCCTGCATCGCCATTGCGCCGCCGTCCCACGATCCAGTTTTGGCGAAAATGTCAAAAGCGATGAAGAAACCGAGTGTGGCAAATCCCATGTGTGAAATTGAAGAATAAGCGATTAATTTCTTCATGTCTTTTTGCATCAACGCCACCAAACTGATGTAAACGATGGCGATCAGTGATAAGCCAATGATTAACCAATCTAATTGACGACTCGCATCTGGTGTGATCGGCAAACTGAAGCGTAAAAAGCCATAACCGCCTAATTTCAACATGATCGCTGCCAAAATCACTGAACCGCCGGTGGGAGCTTCAACGTGCGCGTCGGGCAACCACGTATGCACTGGAAACATCGGCACTTTTACGGCAAATGCGAACAGGAATGCCAAAAATATCCAAATTTGCGCCGTTAAACCGAGCGGTAATTTGTGATAGTCTAAAATCGCGAAGCTGTTGGATTGAAAGTATAAATACAACAGGGCGATCAGCATGAACACTGAACCCAAAAAGGTGTAGAGAAAGAATTTAATCGTGGCATAAACGCGCCGTTGTCCGCCCCACACGCCAATGATTAAAAACATCGGAATGAGCATGGCTTCCCATAACACGTAGAAAAACATGGCATCGAGCGCAGAGAACACGCCGATCATTAAGCCTTCCATGATCAAAAATGCTGCCATATATTGTGAAGTTTTGAATTGAATCACTTCCCAACCGGCTAAAATGACCAACACGGTGCTAAATGTTGTCAAAATAATCAATGGCATGGAAAAACCATCAATGCCTAAATGATAGTAAATATGAAACATGGGAATCCATTCATACCGCTCGACAAATTGCATATTGGCAGTCGTAATATCAAAACTGAAATACAACGGTAGTGATAAAAGAAATACGACCAGCGATACAATCAGCGCGATAACTCGTGGTGAGGCTGGATTTTTATCCCCAACGGCAATCACCCACGCGCCACCCAACAACGGCATCCATAGCAATAAACTAAGTAAAGGTAACTCTGCAAGCATGTTTGGTTTTTTCCTTGAAGTTGAGTCCTCAAATATATTTTTTAAATCAGTCAGTTATCAATATCTGCGATGACTCCTCAAAAGTTATCAACTATCATTGGGGCTAATTTCAAAATTAAATTTCTATGTTTGGGATCAATAAAAAACATTTACAAATCTCAGTTTAGTTCATCTCTATTGATTTTATATAAATTCCCAAGGTTGCACCTCTCTTGACATATTATGAGAAGTTTGGGGATGAAATTCTTTAACAATATTCTCCACTTGAGCCGCACTCAATACCGGTGTTTGCCGCTCGAACCAACGCACATAACCGGTGACTTCTTCAATGGGTAACACTTTGATATATTTAGAATTTTCTGACGGTGGCGGAAGATGTCCGCGATATGCCAAAATGCTACGCACCTTCGTTTCCATATTCAAATTTTCTTTTAATAAACAATAACATAAATAACTAG
>DYNO01000252.1 GCA_020721025.1 Thiomargarita sp.
CGTGTCGGCAATTTAACCATTGCTGGGCAAAAGTTTACAGTGACTCAAGTCGGGATTTCCCTCTTCAAACTGACACTTAAGACCGAAGGCAAGGGTACAATTTCCCCCAGTGTTGCAGAAGATCACCCAGCTGGCACTCCCATAAAATTGACTGCCACCGCAGATATTAATTCTACATTTATCGGCTGGAATCCCGCGCCCTGTGCAGCCTCATTTACCATGCCTACTAATGACTTAACGTGCACTGCCATTTTCTCTACATGCAGCTACACGTTAGATTCGCTCAAAAAATCGCATACTGAAAATTCAGAGCAAGGAAGTATTGCTATCACGACCCAAGCCGGATGTCCGATTACAGCAAAAAGCGAAGTTCCTTGGATGAAAACAACAGTGGTCGGCAATGCGGTCAATTACACTGTCGATAAAAATACTGATGTAGAGCGTAAAGGCACATTAACCATTGTAGGTCAGCAAGTTGAAATCACTCAAGCCGTTGGAAGAGTTGAAGTGATTGTAAACAAAGCAGGCAATGGGGAAGGTATTATGACTGGAGGCGGAATTTATCCCGTTGGCACGCTTATCAAATTAACGGCAACAGCCACAGCAGCAAAATCTACCTTTGTGGGTTGGACAGGGACAGCCCCTTGTGGAGCCTCATTCACCATTCCGGCAAATTCACCCAATCCATTAACCTGCACTGCCAACTTTTCCACCTGCACTTATACTTTGGGCGGAACCAGTCGCATCCACTCGCCTGTTGAAGAAACTGGAAGTGTGATTGTGACGACAGAAAGTGGGTGTGCCATTCTCGCACAAAATAATGTTCCTTGGCTAACTGTTGCAGAAACGACAGGTAATACAGTAAATTACAAAGTCGCTGCAAATACCACCGCTGCGGAACGTAAGGGTAGTTTAACCATTGCCGGACAGTTGTTTGAGATCACCCAACAAGCTAAAGTATTTGATACATTCAAATTAACTGTCAGTAAAACTGGTGGAAATTGCACTGGTATCGTGACTGAACAAAACTACAAAGCAGGTGAAACAGCTACCCTTCCTACGCTTTCATGTGACGGTGCTATTTTTACCGGGTGGACTCCAACACCATGCGCTACCTCATTTCTCATGCCCGCCAATCCGTTAGTATGCACAGCAAACTTTTCCGCGTGTACCTACACTTTGGACAGCTTGAATAAAGCGCATTCAGCCAAAGGAGAAGCAGGCAGTATTGCAATCAACACTCAAAATACATGTCCTATCTCTGCTCAAAGCAATGTATCATGGCTCAGAATAACATCTGCTACAACCAATCCTATCGGTTACACAGTAGATGCTAATACTGGGGCTGAACAACGGGTGGGAACAATGTCAATCGCTGGACAAACAGTGACAGTGACGCAAGCCGCCGCTGGGGTAGAGACTTTTTCTATTAATATCAGTGTCTCAGGCAGTGGGACAGGAACAGTCAGCGGGCAGGGAAGTTATGCCAAGGGCACCTCAGTGAGTTTAACGGCGACTCCCGCATCTGACGCGACCTTTATCAGTTGGAGTGGCGATTGTGTGGGCACAGCCAATCCCTATAAATTAACCGTAGATGGCGATAAAAATTGTTCAGCGATCTTCAATTCCAAAGTTGCTGAAACCTACCAAGTGACGACTGCTGGCAGTGCCTCATTTTCACCAGCAACACAGACGGTTAAAGCAGGTCAAACGGCAACATTTTCTATCACTGCGTCAGGAACACCCATTAAATCTGTCACAGGATGCAATGGTGTTTGGAATGGCAGCAACAGCTATACTACTGGAGCGATTACTGAAAATTGCATCATCACAGCCATTGCAGAATCAATTAAAATAGATGGTAAATATACCGTCACTGCAAGTCAATCCTCTCACGGCAAGATTGCCCCAGACTCGCGTATTGTGGAAACTGGAAAATCGGCTTATTTTACGATCACCCCAGACGATGGCTACGAAATTGACACAGTAACCATATTGTCGGGCGGATGTAAAGGTACGCAACAAGGTAGTGAATATATTATTGCCACTGTCACTGAAAGTTGCCAAATCATGCCTACTTTCAAACCTAAAGAATATGCCATCACAATTTTGGGAACGCCCGGTCGTGGCAGTACCGACCCCGGCACGCTGAAAGTCAAGTATGGTGAAAGCGCAAGTTTTACCACAATTGCTGCAACTGGCTATGAAGTTGGGGGAGTCAGTGGCTGCAATACAACATTACAAAGTGAGAACATATATAAAACGGGCACCATTACAAGTGCTTGTGATATCGCAGTTTCTTTCAAAAAGATCGGCGAATACACAATTACTACAAAGACTACAGGTAAAGGCTCTGTTTCCCCACAAACTATTTCCCTAGAACGTGGTACCAGTGCGATCTTTAGCCTAACCCCCGAAGAAGGATATGTCGTTGATAGTGTCTCTGGATGTGACGGAATACAAAGTGCTGAATCCTACACCACAAAAGCAATCACAGCCGATTGTAAAATTGATGTTGCTTTCAAAATCAAGCAATACACTCTGCAAACTGAAGTGAGACCCAAGGGAGCCGGCACAATAAGCCTTCCCTCAAATACTATCGAACATGGGAAGACAATGGATTTTACCGTTGTTCCTACCGATGGTTATGAAGTGGAATTAACACGAGGATGCAAGGGTGAGCAAATTCTGCCAATCAACAGTATTTATACCACGCGTCCAATTGTGGACAACTGCACCTTGTTGGCAGACCTGAAGTTAAAGAAGTATGAAATCAAACTGACCTATCAGTTTAAAAACTTACCTCCAAGCATAGTGAACTTTGATCCAATTGAACACGGTCAAAACACAGGCTTTGATATTTTGGACGTGCCCAATGAGGAAATAGAAAGTGTTATCGGTTGTGGTGGACGCTTAGAAGGCAAACATTACACAACCGCAGCGATTACGGCTTCATGCGAAATGACTGTTTATTACAAAGCCGCGCCACAAAATCAATGTACCCAATATTCCTCAAAGGCAGACCCACAGGTTAATGTGCCTTGTGTTAATTTAGTTAATCAGGGTGTGGTATATACAGGGCAGATGAAACTCATTCCCGCCATTCCACCTTCAGAACTAAGTTTTGAAGTCTTGGGGGACAGTTTGAAACCACTTGATAAGATTACGCCAACAGGCTATTGTGCAGTTTTTCCCGCCGATTCTCAGCATCTGACTCGGTTGAGATTGAACTGCGTCAAGATTGAAAATGAGTATTACTGGGCAGAATTGGATTTAATTCTAATTGGTGATCCAAACCTCATCCAGTTTGATCTATTTAGTTATGGATTAATGGATAAACAGTCAATCCAATAGTTTCATTTGAACAGGGACGTTTAAATGAAAAAAATCAATTTTACCGCGAAAAGTTTTTAATTAAACCCGCCCATGTCACTGATTCAGACAATCTGATCCCTGATGTGCTACCATGATTGAATCATTTTTCATCGCGTTAAATACATTCCATCATGGTACTTTCTGAACTTTCTATCCGCCGTCCAGTGCTCGCTACGGTTATGAGCCTTATGATTGTATTGATAGGCTATATTTCCTTCACCAGACTATCCGTGCGAGAATACCCCAACATTGACACCCCCGTTGTTTCTGTGCGTACCGTTTACACCGGAGCCAGTGCAGAAATTATTGAAAGCCAAATCACCCAACCCCTTGAAGATGCGCTTGCCGGGATTGAAGGCATCAAAACCATCAAATCCGTTAGTCGCGAAGAAGTCAGCCAAATTTCAATTGAATTCGTGCTTGAACGCAATGTCGATAATGCCGCTAATGACGTGCGTGATAAAGTGGCGCGGGTGCGTGCCCTCTTGCCGACCGAAGCCGACGATCCGGTGGTTGCCAAGATTGAAGCCGATGCCCAAGCGATTATTTGGTTAGCGTTTATGAGTGTTTTCATCATACAATAAACTGTAATAAATTTCAATTTATGCTTTACTTTTG
>DYNO01000253.1 GCA_020721025.1 Thiomargarita sp.
TGTTGGGACGGTAGATCAGCAATGTTCAACCGTGTTCAGCAGAAATGTAACAGAACGCTACGAACGCATTTGAAAAATATCTCGCCATGATGTCTTGGTTTTCGATCATCGTGATGAGATATTTTTTTTGAATGATAACAACGATTTGAACTTGATTCCCTTAAGTTGTTCACTCGTGCAGATATTTAACAATTCTCACTGTGTTATGGAAACACTGCCATATCATAGACTTCTATCACATTCGCCCCACTCCCGCCATTTATCGCTTAACTTCCTCAGTTGCGTCATATTTCAGTTGTGGTGAGGATTCTCATCATCTGACATGCTTTACCTGTCAATGCTTTTTTGGTATAAACTTCGGTTTTAAAGATGTCAAACTAGTTTTATAGAGTTTGGATCGTCCTTACTTCAAATTATATTTGAATTTTAATTATCATGTTTCGTATTACTCATGAAGACCTTCTAACTATTATAAAATATCAAATTGTTTAGATTCATGCTTTTACTTTGCGCTCGCTTGTGTCATAATCATAATTTTCGCAAGTTAAGGTATTCACACCGTGTTAAGTAGCAGCGTCGTTTTCATTCCTGCCCTTTTAGCATTTTATGTGGCATGGGTATATTCCGTGCATAAGGCTTTTTTGAATGTCTATATTCCTGTTTTATTTCTATTACCGGAGTATTATCATTGGAACGCGCCCGCCGGCTTGCCTGAGATGAATGTCAATCAAACAACCATCGGGGCAATTGTGGTGGTGTGGGCGTTGCGCGGATTCAAAGGTTGGCGATTCTCATTGACTGATATCGTAGTATTTGGCTTTTTGTGGGCTCAGGTCTATTCTCAATTCATGGTGACGGGATTTAAGGACGCGCAGAATTTCGCATTTCACAACATTACCTCTGCTGTATTTCCCTACATGTTGACCAAGGCATTGATTGAACCGTATGGTTTGCGAGCCGATTTAGCAAAACGTATTGTGATTTCATTGGCATTGGTGACGATAGGTTTATTTCCACAGTTTTTACTTGGAATACAGCACACCCCTTGGCAATTAGCATTCGGACGTTTTTTTGGTAATCAAGGATGGTTATGGGACACACAATATCGTTGGGGATTTGCCCGTGCTTCCGGTCCTTATGGACATGCCATTATTGCCGGAATTATCATGATATGTGGTTATCGGCTACAACGTTGGTTAGAATGGAGCCACGCTTGGTCTGATCATCTCCCACCGAAATATGCGTGGATTAACATTCCGCCCGCCCGACTGTTCACCTTCGTTTTATTTGCCGGTGCATTCATGACCTTGGTGCGTGGACCCATCAGTGCTGGCATTGTTGCCGGACTATTCATGAGTTTGGCATTCACTCGAAATCGTTGGTTTATTTTCTTCACTGTGATGATTATCGGTATCAGTGTCTCGATACCCATCATTTATTGGTTTATTAGCTACGCATCGGTCGGACGGTTTCAAGCGGCAACAGAAGCACAAGGGACAGTTGCTTACCGCTGGGAATTAGTAGGAAACTACATTGAGCTTGGAATGCTTAAATTTTGGTGGGGCTGGGGGGAATTTAACACGCCACAAGTGCCGGGACAACGTTCGATTGATAACCATTTTTTGCTGCTATTTTTGCGACATGGTATGGTCGGATTTCTCGGATTGTTGCTAGTTTTTATTGTGATGATGTTGCGATTATTTTTACATTCAATGCTGAAACCAGTCGTTTATCCGTTGGGCAGTGGCTTTGGGTTTACACTGTTAGCTATTTACATTGTAATATTTTGGTCTATTGCGACGGTGTGGATGGGGCAACAAACTTTGCCATTATTATTTCTCATCACCGGATGGGCAGATGGTTATTTACGCTCCGGGCAAGAAAACGAGCATTTACAAACTCGGCAAACTCAAACTGTTACATTGCAGCGTTTCCGATTTAAGAGAGTATTAACGTAGATTTTATGTGTCGCTTGGTATAATGGGAATTATGCAATGACATAAAACGTAACCAGTTCTCAATTAAAATCACGTAATATTTTGATGATACGTTCACTGGTTCGTTTCTCGGTTAATTCTGTGGACATATATTGATAAGCATGGCTGGCAATATTTTTCCGCAATTGCTCATCGTTCCACAACATACATATAGCATTTTCCAATTCATCAGCATTTTTAGGTGATGTCAATATTCCTGTTGAACCACTTACTATGTAATCCCGTGAACCAATGGTATTAGTGGCAATGACAGGACGAGCATATACCATAGCATCAAGAATGGTTACTTGACCTGACGCAGTTGTGCTATTATCTATAGGAATAATACTTATCCGAGCTTGTTGGACTAATTTTCTACATTCCGATAGTGATAAATTTGACTTAAGTGTCACCGTAGGGGGAATGTCGAGCCCAGCCAAACTATATTGTGGTGCCACAACGGTCAAAGGTAAGGCTAATTTTTTGATAGCTTGAAATAACGTTGCATAATCCCTATTTGCTGAACCCATTGATAAGATAAAAGGGTGTACCTGTTCTTCAGGCTCGGTAATTGGAAAGAGAGCTTTATGTAATGGTATGAATTCAAAACGATTTTCAGGTAGATTTAAATATTCACTGTAAGTAGCGCATTCCGCGGAAGAATGAACGATAAATTTATTTACTCGACCTAATGCGTATTGAGCAAGGACTCTTTTAACATTCCCATGTAAATGACCGAGATTAAAAGTCCAGGCAATAATAGGTAAATCTTTTCGCAGCAAACGTTTTCTTAAGCCCACACAGGTAGGAAGTTGAGGAAATGACGTAATAATGCCACTATTATTTTCCATTGCTTTTTGCCAAGTATCTGCTGAATGCTGCCAATAATGTAACCAGTCCTTCACGCCAGATTGCTTCCTAGGGCGGCTGTGGTCATAAGTTGGTGGTGAAAAAACAAACTTAGCTGTATTATCCATTTTTGATACTGTAGCCCATAGTCCAGAATCAGGTTTTATAAAGTAGGGTGCTGCTAATATCCAGTTCATTGTAGATGATATTCCAAATTATTTATTAATACTAGGAGTTACGCAGTTCAAATCTAATTTTCAATTTATTCAAAAAGTTAGTATTTTGATCGATTTGTCTATATTTGAATAAAATCAATTGAGTAACGATTCAACTGCGTAACCACTAAATGTGTTGTCATTATAGTCAATGGAATGAAAGTTAAATAGTTCATTACCAAATTGTTATGTTGCCTGTTGGATATATGACAACCATTTTACCCAGTTTACACTATAACCATGATATATTCAAAGAATTTGTCTTCAATTTTTTCAGTGAGTTTGAGGATCACAAATACAGAAAAACCTGCCAAGAAGGCAAACGGCAAATACCATTAGACTATCAAAAGCGGGAAATTGAGTAGGAGGAATTGACATTATATTTTATTACCTTTTCACTCACGGCAACTAGCGGAATAAATTACGATATTAACCAAAAGATATGAAATTTTTTCAACACTAATCGGGAGTTACACAGTTCAGAATGTAACTTAGGTTTAATTCAATCAGTTGGCATCTCAAGTGTGTAACTCCCAACCAAATTATTCTTTCCTAATTTAACCATATTTTTTAATTCTTGTCAACGCATAATTTACAATACTAGTACACCGAACCGAAGATGAGTCGGGTTAAGTTTAGACGACCAAGGGCTTGCCAATGTAGGTCCATCGAAAAGGTTGAGCGAGAGTATTGTTGAAAAAGGTAATGAACTTGAGAATGCGAGTTTTAAGTTCATCCGTTGACTTAAACTGTCCACGCTTGAGCAACCGCCGAGACAAGATACTGAACCAGATTTCGACTTGATTGAGCCATGAGCAATGCTTTGGGGTATAAACAAACCGAATTCGATGACTCTCATCCTGCAAAAACTCAGTTCTTGATGCCATATTGAGCAAAATGCCTGCTTTACCTTTCTCGCCTAAATCCT
>DYNO01000254.1 GCA_020721025.1 Thiomargarita sp.
TTTTCAATGAAACTCTTGCTAAACCTTTTCGCTGGACTTATATTGGCAAGCCCTTGGTCGTGTAAACTTAACCCAGCTTATCTTCGGTTCGGTGTAATAGTTTGTTTTTTAGAAACTCAATGTATGATGAAATTTAAATCTGAACCTTAATTTTCCTAATTTGCTTGATTAACATAATTAAAAACAACAGATAACCTTTTGTGTCAATTAAGAAAATTATGCGAATTACGGTTTAGACTGTCTGAATCAGAATTGATAAAACTTGAGAATTTCCAGAATAACGACAATGGCTACTGGATATTTTAAGTTAAATGATTCATTTCGGTTTTCATTCTGAAAATTCTGATTCAGACAAAAAATCAACCACTTACTACCCGTTTCACCCGCGGCGTTACTTTGGTCAATAGTTCATAACCGATTGTATGAGAATGCGTTGCAACTTCTTCAATGGGCAAACTCCGCCCCCATAATACTGCGGGATCGCCGGGTTTGGCATTGGGTTGAGTACGCAAATCAACCATCAACATGTCCATCGACACTCGCCCAATCAGGGGAACTCGCCGCCCATTCACCAATACCGGCGTACCCGAAGGCGCGTGACGCGGATAACCATCGGCATAACCTACGGGAATCACGCCCACCGGCATATTTTGAGGACATCGCCATGTCGCGCCATAACCGATGCTTTCGCCTTGTCGATATTGCTTGACGCTGATCAGGGTAGAACACAAGTGCATAACAGGTTGTAAACCTTCATCTTTTGCCACCGTCGCTGCGAAAGGGGACACGCCATAAAGCATGATACCCGGACGCACCCAATCCCCATGTGCCTGAGTCCAAGCCAACACACCTGCTGAATTTGCCAATGAAGTTTCCGTCGGCGCGAGGTGACGAGTGACTTCGGTAAACAGTTTAATCTGTTGTTCTGTATAATAATTCTGTCGCTCATCAGCACAGGCAAGATGGCTCATCACTCGAATCGGTTTGGCGATATGTTCCGCCGGTTGCAATAATTTCCACACCGCGCTGACGTATTGTGGCAAAAAACCCAAACGGTGCATTCCCGTGTCGATTTTTAACCAGATGTTCAAGGGTGTAGTTTGCGGATTTTTTAACAATAATTCAACTTGTTGGGAAGAATGAAGCGTGATTTGTAGATTTTGCGCGGCAATGATCGGCAATTCGTCGGGATGAAAAAAACCTTCCAATAATACAATTGGGGCTTGAATTCCCGCTTCTCGCAAAATTAATGCTTCTTCTAAACAACACACTGCGAAGGCTTCCACTGTCGATTCAATCGTTTGTGCCACTGTGACCGCGCCATGTCCGTAAGCATCGGCTTTGATCACCGCAATTATTCGTTGTTGGGGAGCGCACGACCGAACTCTGGCGACGTTGGCGCGTAAGGCGGCTAAATCAATGACTGCATAAGTAGGACGGCTCATGCAAAACTCTCACCTGTAGAAGGTAAATCACCGGTATAATTTTCAAACGCAGTAATTTCACCCAAAAATGTCAATCGTACCACGCCAGTGGGCCCATTGCGTTGTTTTGCTAGTAAAATTTCCGCAGTGCCCTTGTGTGGTGTGTCCGGGTGATACACTTCATCACGATAAATAAATACAATAATATCCGCATCTTGCTCAATACTGCCGGATTCCCGCAAATCTGACATACGAGGACGTTTATCGGGTCGCTGTTCTAAACCACGATTTAACTGAGATAAGGCAATCACCGGTACTTTCAATTCCTTAGCTAACCCTTTGAGTGAGCGAGAAATTTCAGACACTTCGGTAGTACGATTTTCTTTACTATTGGGAATTTGCATCAATTGTAAATAGTCAATCACAATCAAGCCCAATTGCCCCTGTTCCATTGACAACCGCCGCGCCCGCGCCAACACTTCTGCCGGACTGAGCGAGGGCGTGTCATCAACAAATAATCGAGTATCTCCCAATAAACTCAACACGTTACTGATTCTGCGCCAATCTTCATCATTCAAGCGTCCAGAACGCACATTTTGCAATGGCACTTGGCTGGTGGTGGAAATTAGGCGCATCGCCAATTCTTCGCTCGACATTTCCATACTGAACACGGCGACCGGCAATTTTCGTTGAATTGCAATATATTCCGCAATATTCATTGCAAACGAGGTGTTGTGCACGCAAATGTCATTGGCAACAAAATTGTGCGTGTTTGGTATGGTGAGATCGTAAACGGGTTTAAAACCGACGGTGTTAATCGTAACAATCTCGTCCCAATAAACTTGATTGTTATCAATTTTTTTGTTATTTTTGAGAAATTGGGTATAAAATAATCGCGCTTTAAATAAAATGGGTTCTTTGGAAAAAATATTAATTTCTCGGATAAACAAAAAGATTGATTGGGGTTCTGCAATTTCTAACTGCCATCCATTTGTATTTTCTGATGAATGTGGATAGTGTGGTTGAATTGCCGCGAGAATTCCAAAGCGCAGCAATAAATGTTGTAACTGTTGAACTAACTGTTTGCTTTCGTTGAAATATTTAATTGTAATTTGTTCATTGGTCAACAAAGTTATCCCGCCGCGCGTCGCGAACACCCGGTTGAGAAATAAGGCGAGTTGTTCCCGTTGCAAGGTGAAAATAATTTCTGGAATGGCGGCGTGTTGCGCGTTATCACATAAACCCAAAGTTTTCAACCGGATCGGTAGAGCATCGTCACGAGTTTTGAGCAGGTCTGCGAATTCATCCACTACGCCGGTAAATTCCTGTTGTACCAATGAGTTATCACTGACAAACAGGGAATGCGATAAGTAATTACAGCGGTTGCCCATCAGATAACCCAATAATTTAACTTCACATTCTTCTAAACGGGTATGACCGAATACGGAAAGTTGATGAGGAATCGCGATTTTTTCACCTTCGCGCAATTCTGCCAATGGTTTCCAACCTTGTCGGGTGAGAAACGGATGAGTTATCGTGGTTTCAATGTATTTACCTAACTGGGTGGTGACTCCAAACACGGGTTTGATGCCGTCGTGGATATAGGCAGAAGGTTCTGTAAATTCAAATAGATGCTGTGAAGTGAGCGTGAATAAGCGCGCTGATTGTTGCTGGCAGATGGTTTGAATGGTCGCAATGCTGCCATCGGCTAACACGATTTCGGCATTGCTACTCAAGCATTTACCCATAGATGGACGACCCGCGATAATAATGAGGTTAGAGGGTTGCAATCCGCTGGTGTAGTCATCAAATTCAATAAATCCGGTGGGGGTACCAGTGATTGGGGTTTGTTGATGATATAATACATCAATTCGCTCTACGGTTGTTGCAAGGACATCGTTGATATTGCTGAAACTTGCCTTACCACGTTGGGTGCGTTCTCGGAGACTAATGAGCTGTTTTTCAACGCCACTCAACACGTCGTTAAAAGTTTCACCTTCACCCCGTTGCAGCGCGCGCTGGGTAATATTCGCACCCATGTTAAACAAACTTCTTACATGGGCATATTCCTTTACAATATTGGCATATGCGACGACATTTCCCGCTCTTGGCGTAGCCCCTTGCATCAGATTTAAATAACACTGCCCATCATTCAACCATACGTTAATTTTTGATTTGACGTGATTGGTGACGGTGACGGTATCACAAGCTTCATTGTTATTTAATATTTTGCCGATGGCATCAAAAATAACTCGATGTTCTTCAAAGTAAAAATCTTCAGCAATTACTAAATCTGCTACAGACACCCACGCCTCATTCTTAAGCATCAAGCCGCCTAACGTAGCTTGTTCAGCTTCTAAAGAATAAGGTTTGTCATCGTATGTGATCTTAGCCCGATCCCCCTTAGAAATTTCATTAAAAACAGAAGGTTGCGGCATCGTGAATGGTGTAGTTATGAAAAAGTAAGTAAGGAGTGTTTCTTATAGAACCGATTTGACATCTTTAAGCCATGTAGATTAAGCTGTTTCTAT
>DYNO01000070.1 GCA_020721025.1 Thiomargarita sp.
TGTAATACTGATATGCCGCAGCTTTAGACCACTTATTAACCAATTGACCAGATTCATCTTTTTGGCTAAAGTAGTCTAAAATCTGATTGTAGCAGTGTCTTCTATGTCCGCACGCTTTGTTGAGATAATCTTTCTGTTCAGGCGTGGGACGTAGTTCTATTTTGTGTGCTAATAACATGTCTGTTTCACAATAAACCAGAATAAATCATAGTAGAATTAGTGATTGTTGTCAACCTTTACCACTTCAGCCCCCCCCAATCGCTTGCACAATTTCTATCTTATCTCCTTGTGTTAAAATACGCGTTCCGAATTGGCTGCGTGGCACGATGGTTAAATTTACTTCCACTGCCAAACGTTTATTTTCTAAACCCAAGTGATGAATCAACTGTAAAATCGTATCGTTTTCTTGCAGTTGATGCAATTGACCATTAACCATGATATCCATTAGTATTCTCCTATTCAACCACATTTAAATGAGAGCCATGTACAAATTTCTATGGCTGGGAATCAGTTTTTTCGTCATCGTAATTGACCAACTGACGAAAACTTGGGCTACCGACAACCTGCTCTTCGCACAATCAGTCATACTCACGCCATTTCTTAATTTTACCCTATTACACAACACCGGCGCAGCATTCAGTTTCCTCGCCGACGCAGGTGGATGGCAACGTTGGTTTTTCATGGGGTTAGCCGCAATTATCAGTATTGGTTTATTCATCTGGATATTACGCCTCAGTGCGAAACAAATGTGGTTAGGAATCGCTTTAGCCCTCATTTTAGGTGGTGCGATAGGCAACTTGATTGATCGAACTATTTACGGATATGTCATTGATTTCATAGATTTATATTATCAACAGTGGCATTGGCCCGCCTTCAATGTTGCTGACAGTGCGATCAGTATTGGCGTATTTATGTTGTTGATAGAAGCATTATTTTTTGGAGAGAAAAAACATGATTGATTCCAACGAATTAGCAACACGACTTCCGCCCGGACAACGCCCAGTAGAAAATTTACCCGTGTTAGATTTGGGAATTCAGCCGAAAATCTCATCGGAAGTGTGGACGCTCCAACTCGCAGGAGAGATTGATGCGCCACAAGCGATTGATTGGCAAAATTTTATGAAACTACCACAACGAGAAGTCATTGCCGATATTCACTGCGTGACGCATTGGACGCGTTTTGACGTAAGGTGGCAAGGGGTCGCTGCGAAAGAAATTATCGCCTTGGCGCGCCCTAAAGCTGAAGTGAAATTTGTGGTATTGCATTCTGCCGATGGTTACACCACCAATTTACCGCTTGACGTGTTGCTCGACGACGATATTTTATTTGCAAATCAATTAGATGGCGAAGCTGTGTCGCTCGAACATGGGGGACCGGTGCGCGTGGTGGTGCCAAAACGTTATTTTTGGAAAAGTGCCAAATGGGTGACTGCAATTCATTTTCACCTGACCGATCAACCCGGTTACTGGGAAGTGCGCGGTTATCATAATGATGCCGAACCGTTTAAAGAACAGCGGTATGCTCGTTGAACCGTGACTCAAATCGTTATTTTTGACAATGCGAATTGCGAGAAGTTCATCTGAATATTAAGTATTGCTGTAAATACCTGTTTTCTCACATAAAAATCACTAAAAATTGTGTCATACCTGTCATTTCTCATCACGACGGTCATAGTCCAACTCGAACAAATCATTACATGGCTCATTCACCCCATCGGTTGGCTATTTTCATTTTCTCGCTACGTGGCAAACCGTTTTATTCTCGACCGTTGCCCACAGACCGCCGCGGCATTGACTTACACCACGTTGCTGTCACTCGTGCCCATGTTAGCGGTTGGATTTTCCATTTTAGCCGCTTTCCCGGTTTTTAAGAACTTTGGTGACGAAATTCAAAATTTCATCTTCACCAACTTCGTCCCCGCCTCGCAACAAGTCATTCAAAACTACATTCTCGGATTCGCCGACAAAGCCACCCATTTAACCGCAGTCGGGGTCATTTTTCTGGTGATCACCGCGTTATTGCTCATGGAAACCATTGACCACGCGCTCAATGACATCTGGCAAGTGCACAAAAAACGCTCCGGAGTCGCAGTTTTCATGGTGTATTGGGCGGTATTGAGTTTGGGACCGTTGCTCATCGGTTTCAGCTTCGCCGCGACTTCTTTTGTATTTTCGTTACCGGGAATTGCTGATTTTGCTCAGATAATGGGGCTCAAACAGGTACTTTTGGGAATCATGCCATTCGTATTGAACACCATCGCTTTTAGTCTCATTTATGTCGTGGTGCCCAATCGGTATGTATCCTTATATCATGGGATTATAGGAGGGATATTTGCCGCGCTCTTGTTTGAAACTGCGAAAAAAGGCTTTGCTTTCTACGTCACTCGTTTCCCCACGTATGAACTGGTTTATGGCACCTTGGCAGTGATTCCGATCTTCCTCGTTTGGGTGTATATGTCGTGGTTAATCATCCTGTTAGGCGCGGAAATCACCCGTTCCCTGACGATTTTTCATCGTGATGACAGTAGTCCGACTTTTTGTGTACCGCGCAATGCGTTGGTGTGGAGCTTTCGCATTATTGGTCATTTATGGCAGGCGCAACAGGAACGGCGGATGTTGAATTTAAACGAATTACAACGACTCGAACCGCAATTTACCGATATTTCTTTAGAACGTTTGCTCAATCATCTGGAACAGCAAAAATGGTTACATCTCACTGCGAAGGGGCAATACGCCTTATCTCGTGATATTCATGAAGTTACGCTATTAGATTTATACAGCGCGCTGTCTGATTTATTGAAACCGATAGAAACGCAACGTGATGAATGGGATAAAATTTTAAATACCGTTCTTTTAGAAACTCACCAATCGCTCCATAAAACGATGCAAGTGCCACTTTATTATTTATACCAAAAAGAGAATTTTTCCGAATGACGGGATTGTTGGTTGACAGTCATGTCCATTTTGATGATGTCAGTTTTGACCCAGATCGAGAAGACACATGGCAACGCGCGCAGGATGCTGGAGTAAAAATTCAAATTATTCCCGCAGTGACCGCGAACGGTTGGCAAAATTTAGCCGCCATTTGTCAGCATTATCCCGGAGTGTATCCCGCTTTTGGACTGCATCCGATGTATGTGGCGGAGCATAAAATTGAACATTTGCAGCAATTAATTCAATATTTACAACAGCCTAACGTGGTTGCAGTGGGCGAATGTGGCTTAGATTACTTTGTCGCCGATTTAGACCGAGAACAGCAACTTTATTTTTTCATCGAACAATTACGTTTAGCGCAACAGTTTGAATTACCAGTGATTATTCATGCGCGGCGCGCCGTCGATGAGGTGATAAAATGTTTGCGACGTTCTCATTGTCGTGGCGTGGTGCACAGTTTTTCTGGCAGTGAACAGCAAGCCAACCAATTGTTAAATTTAGGATTTTATCTCAGTTTTGGAGGCACTATTACCTACCCGCGCGCCCAACGATTGCGACAATTGGTGCAAATTTTACCACTAGAACGCATTTTGTTAGAAACCGATGCCCCCGATCAACCGTTGAGCACCCATCGCGGGGAACGCAATGAACCCAGTTATTTATTAGAAATTGTTCACACGCTCGCCCAATTACGCCGTGAATCCCCCGAACAGGTCGCCGCGGTGACCACGCAAAACGCACTCACTTTATTTGGTTTACCATCATGATAGAAGATTTTTATTCGCGCACTGCGATTTTATTGACCGAAGCCGAATTAGCGCATTTGGTACAACATCATGTTTTTATTGCTGGTTTGGGGGGAGTGGGCAGTTATGTTGCAGAAATTTTGGGGCGGGTGGGTTTGCAACGCTTGACGATCTTGGATCATGATGTGGTGGTTTCTTCCAATGTAAACAGACAGTTAATCGCACTCCATTCGACCTTGGGACAGAAAAAAGCGGAAGTGATGGCGAATCGGTTGCGGGATATCAATCCCAATGTGCAGTTGACGGTGATGACGGATTTTTTGGAAAAAGAGCAAGCAGAATCAGTGGTTACGCAGGGTCAGTTTGATTTTGTGATTGATTGCATTGATTCGATTGCGTGTAAGGCGGAATTGGTGGCGGCGTGTTTGCGACATAATATTCCTGTGGCTTCGAGCATGGGGGCGGGGAATCGGTTGGATGTGACGCAGGTGAAAATTGCTAAGTTAAATCAAACGTCTGGCTGTGCATTGGCGCGGGAATTACGCGGGATGTTACGCAAGATGGAGGTAAAAACCAATTATCCTGTGGTGTATTCAACCGAAATTCCCCGCCAACCGTTGCCGCATCAACCCGTGAGCAGTGAGCCGCCGGGCAGAGCGAGAGCCGTCAATGGGACGATAGCTTATTTACCCGCATTGTTCGGCGTGATGTTGGCGGGGTATGTCATTAAAAAAATCCTGGATAATCAGTCGGCGAGCGGCTAAATCTCCGATAAATCAAGAAGATGCGGATTCAGAAGGCATTTCAAATCGTTGCATCAATTCTTGGGTCAACAAGGTTCGCATCTGTGCAAATTCCGCCCGTTCGCCATAAATTCGCACCAATTTGTCTAACTCTTCCAGCGTTCTTTCAACGGTTTTCTTGCGATAAGTCAGTTTTAAACCGGTTTCCATCGTGGCGAAGGCTTCGGCATTTCCATTGGCAAGCAGGGCAAGGGCAAGAGAACATTGAAAACTGCCATCTTTGGGACGTTGTTGCGTGGCGTGTTGCAGTAATTCGACAGCCGTTTGAGGTTGCTGTTGCCAAAGTGCAATCATGCCACGATGCTTTTGCAGATATTCTAAATAAATGCCAGTTTTCTCAGCCCGTTCAATGTCTTGCAATGCGAGATCGTATTTTTCCATTGCAATGTAAGTGTGCGCCCGGTTGTGATACCAATAGCCACCATCAGGGGCAATGTCAATCGCGTGTTGATAAGCTGCGAGCGATTCTTCATAGCGTTTTTGATTGTGGTAAACATTGGCTATCCTATCAAAGCAACCGGCTTCACCCACCACTGCACCAATGGCGTGATAAAGTTCTGCGGCGTGTTGTAAGGTGTGAATTGCTTCATCAATCTGTTCTTGTTCTGCTAAAACTTGCGATAGTTGTCCAACACAATAAGCCTCGTTATGTTTATCGCCAATCTGTTGAAACAAAGGTAAAGCCTGTTGATAAGCCGTCCGCGTCGCTTCATAGTCTGACAAACTTAAATGCACGTTGCCTAATCTTTGGATGCAATCCGCTTCGCCGAGTTTATCGCCAATCTGTTGAAACAAAGGTAAAGCCTGTTGATAAGCCGTCCTCGCCGCTTCATAGTCTGACAAACTTAAATGCACATCGCCTAAACCTTGAATGCAATTCGCTTCGCCGAGTTTATCGCCAATCTGTTGATACAAAGGTAAAGCCTGTTGATAAGCCGTCCGCGCCGCTTCATAGTCTGACAATCTTAAATGCACGTCGCCTAAACCTTGAATGCAATTCGCTTCGCCGAGTTTAGAGCCAATCTGTTGAAATAAATATAAAGCCTGTTGATAAGCCGTCCGCGCTGCCTCATACTCTGACAAACTTGAATGCACCGTACCCAAACGAAAAATGCTCTCTGCTTCATCAAGCTGATCAGCTAACTGTTGAAATAATTGCACCGCTTGTTTTAAATAATTTTTCGCAGAAATGGGACGACCATAAAAGCTATCAAGCACGCCTTGCCAATGGTAGGTACGCGCGATTATCTTTTCACCCACCCGGTGCGCGGTCACTTCTTCTAACATCGGACGGATCAGGGCTTCAATTTTATCCCGTTGAGTTCCGACATTCCACCAATCACTTGCTTGATTATAAAAATCAACTTCAATTCCGTCTAAATCCGCTAACACTTGGTGATACAATGTTGCCACTTTCCAGCGCAATTTATCTTGATTTTGCTGTTCACAATATTTTGCTGCTTGGAGGTTTAGTTTTCGATAACATTGCAGATCATTTTGATAAAATTTAGCTAACAAGAGCTTACGGGTGCTTTCATGCACTGCATAACCGCCGCCCCACAAATGTTCAATGTAGGATTGACTCAGCAAGGTTTTCAATTCTTCGGTGGTCAAATTAGTTTCTAACAGTGCATCCAAAAACGGTTCATCAAACTGACGAGGAATTGCCGCAGCCCACACCGCTTCGCGCACCGCTGGAGATAACTGATTCAAGCTAAACTCCATGAGCATCCAGCTTTTTTCTTCCTCAGAAGTTGTCGCTTGTAATCGTGCCAAAAAATCGGCATAAATGGAATAATCGGTCATGATTTTCTTGGAAGTCTCTTAATAAATTCAATAATTTTTGCTGGATCACCCTCAAAAGCAGAACAAATGCCTTGCAAAAAGCCAAACGGTTCAACGGACGGAATGCTTTTCCCCAATGCCTCCACTACGGGCATCCAATGTATTGCTTCTCTCACGCCGTCCAATATCCACTTTTCACAACAATGTCCCCACTCAATCCGCGACACATCTGGCACACACTGCCCCGCCACCATCACCCGTAAATTTTCTGAATTCGCCACTTCTGTCAAAAAGTCCCCACTCACCCACTCTTTCATCTCATCATTCGCCTGCTCAAACGTATCCATCATCACCACACATTGTCGTTGCACCGCTTGCATGTCCGAAAACCACGCATTTGTCAACGCTGCCAACCGTTCCTCACGACTCAAATTTGTACTCCCTTGTAACGCAACATGAATTTGATTCTCATTGCCCCACTGTGCAACATTTTTCAATTCAACCGCAGATCGCCCACTTAATTCAGCCACTTTATCGCTAAACGCTCGGAATAACTCATTTTTCAATTGGCGCATCATTTTAAAAAACAATCCTGCCAGACTCAAACTGGTGCCGCGTAAATCCACAGGAATATGATGAGACTCTTTAGGAATATGGGTGCGACAATGCGTTAACAAGGTCGATTTGCCACTGCCCGATTTCCCCTCAAACAACAAAATCCGTCGCTCACATTCCGGTTGCACTAACTCGTTGAATGCGAGACGTTCTGCTTGATAATTCGCAATATTTTCAGACATGGCAGGCTATTTTTTTGATTTCTTAGGTTGAGAAGGTGATTTCACACCCATTGTTGAATCATGCTGGACAACACCGGTGATTTCCACATCATCATGTTCCACCTGCATTTTACTCTGTTTTGTCTGCACCACTCCAGTGATTCTCACCTTTGGACTGGTGTCAGCGTCAATTGCTGCATTGACACCCTCCTTATTTGCTTTAAAAATCAATTGCTTCAAACTACCACGCAATGCCAGCACTATTGCAGTCATGGTTACACAAATCATCAACACAATCCAAAAAGTCTCGCTCATTGTAAAATCTCCCGGTGGGTAAAATTGGTGAAAATTATAGCAGGTTTATTTTAGGCTTTGTCGGGTATCCGTTGACAACCCTGCGACAAAAAATAATTTTTATCCATCCATTGACAACGTTTCGATTTCGATGCAATTGCAGTAGAATAAACAATTTGGGTGCTGCGAATACGCAAGTCATCTGGTTGACGCAGTTGCAATGAAAACTCCGTTGATTTTATTCAGTTATCTCAAAAATCGTTAAAACGATAACGTGATAAATCAATTTGAGATTGGCACTGCACACGCTTGACTGTTTTTATTCTTAATTTCCAAAGGGTTCGGTTGATTCCTAAACTGAATCCTTGACTCATGAGGTTGATTCCCTTGAAACTTGCAGTGATCATCTTAACCGCTGGTATGGGCAAACGGATGCATTCCGATATCCCTAAAACGCTACATCCTTTGGCTGATAAACCATTGATTGGACACGTAGTTGATACCGCGTGGCAATTAGACCCAGCACACGTTCACATCGTTTATGGATTTGGTGGCGAACAAGTGCGTACCACATTGAATGATAAACGTTTATTGTGGACAGAACAGGCGCAGCAACTGGGCACTGGACACGCGGTGCAACAAGTTATTCCCAAAATCTCTGATGACGACATGGTATTGGTATTGTACGGCGATGTGCCATTAATTCAAGCAGATACGTTAAAAAATCTCTGTGCCAAGGCGACCGCGGACAGTCTCGCCATTTTGACCGTCAATTTGGCAAATCCATTGGGTTATGGGCGCATTGTCAGAAATTCATTAGGGCAAGTGCTTAACATTACTGAAGAAAAAGATGCCGATGCCCAAACCAAACAAATTCAAGAAGTCAACACCGGTATCCTTGCCGTTCCCGCGTTTCGTCTGCGTCGTTGGCTGAATTTACTCAACAATAACAATGCCCAAGGTGAATACTATCTCACTGATATTATTGGTTATGCCGCGCAAGAAGGGATTGCCATTCACACCCACGCGCCCGAAGATGAACACGAAGTGCGAGGCATCAATGATCGCATTCAACTCGCTGAATTAGAACGCTATTATCAACTACAACAAGCCCAGCAGTTGATGCAACAAGGCGTGATGCTGCGTGACCCGGCGCGGCTCGATATTCGCGGTCAAGTGACGGTGGGGCGCGATGTTGTTCTTGATATCAATGTGATTTTAGCCGGACAAGTCACACTCGGTCATCGAGTCAAAATTGGCGCGAACGTCATCATTCAAAACAGCCAAATCGGTGATGATACTGAAATTTTACCCAATTCCATGATTCAAGACAGCGTGATTGGAGCGCATTGCAAAATTGGTCCCTTCGCCCGCCTGCGTCCCGATAATCAACTGGCAGATCAGGTTCATATCGGCAACTTTGTTGAAGTCAAAAAATCCGTTGTCGGTGTGGCAACTAAAATTAACCATCTCAGTTACGTTGGCGACAGCATCATTGGTACCGGTGTAAATATTGGTGCTGGAACAATCACTTGTAACTACGACGGCGTAAATAAATATCAAACCATCATCGGCGATCACGCGTTCATTGGCTCGGACACCCAATTGGTTGCCCCAGTCACTGTCGGAGAAAATGCCACCATCGGCGCAGGTTCAACCATCACCCAAGACACGCCCGCGCACAGTTTAACCCTCAGTCGTGCCAAACAGGTCACCATTCCCGGCTGGCAACGTCCGACCAAGCAAAGTTCAAACAAATGAAATTACAGGCGTTTCCCTATCCACTTTCTCGTATCGGTATTATTGGCGGCGGACAACTCGGTAAGATGACCGCACAAATCGCCAAGCGCATGGGTTTTTACGTGACCGTGCTTGACCCAGTGCCCAAATGTCCCGCAGAACACATCGCAGACGCGCAAATTGTGGGCAGTCTGTACGATCCAGCAAAATTGCGAGCTTTGGCACAAGTCAGCGACGTGATCACTTTTGACGTAGAACATATTGATACGCAAACACTTAAGCAGTTGCATGAGGAAGGCACGCGCATTTTTCCTTCCCCGTATTTATTAGAAACGATTCAAGATAAATTAAAACAAAAGCAGGTGCTTATACAACATCATGTGCCGGTAGCCAACTATCAACGGGTGGACGCGCTGACTCCTGACATTTTAGCCACTTTGCCATTGCCCATCGTGCAAAAAGCGCGGACGGGCGGTTATGACGGCAAGGGCGTGGTGGTTTTGAAAAGCATGGCGGATAGCGATAAAATTCTGCCAACGCCGTCGCTATTAGAAGAATATATTGATTTTGAAAAAGAATTGGCGGTGATGGTGGCGCGCACCCAACATGGCGAAATTGCGTGTTATCCCGTTGTCGAGATGGTCTTTGATGCCCAGACCAATATTTGTGACATTGTCGCCGCGCCTGCCAATGTATCTCCAGAAATTGCCCAGAAAACGCAACAAGTGGCAATTCAAGCGGTGGAAGCTCTTGATGGCGTGGGCATTTTTGGGGTGGAAATGTTCTTGACGCGCACCGGCGAAGTGTTGGTGAATGAAATCGCACCCCGCCCCCACAATTCTGGACATTACACCATTGAAGCCTGTACAACGTGTCAATTTGAGCAGTTGATCCGAATTATCAGTGATTTACCGTTGGGAGAAAGTCGCTTGTTGACTCCGGTGGTGATGGCGAATTTGTTGGGTGAACAGGGTTATACGGGTAAGCCAGTGATTGAGGGATTGGCAGAAACTTTGGCAATCCCCGGTTTGACTTTTCATCTTTATGGCAAGGAAATCACCCAACCGTCACGCAAGATGGGACATATTACCGTCGTCGATTCGGATTTAAATCACGCCTTGGCAAAGATTCATCAGGCGAAAACGATGTTAAAAATCAAAGGGGAGCGAGTGCTATGACTTCGGTGACAGTGGGAATTATCATGGGCAGTGATTCGGATTTGCCCGTGATGCAAGAGGCGGCGCAGGCATTGGAGCAATTGCAAGTGGGTTATGAATTGACCATTGTGTCGGCGCATCGAACTCCACAACGTTTGTTTGATTATGCCAAAACTGCACAAGCCAAGGGGTTGGAAGTGATTATCGCGGGGGCGGGTGGCGCGGCACATTTGCCCGGCATGATTGCGTCAATTACTGCATTACCCGTGATCGGCGTACCGATTCGCACCTCAAGTTTGCAAGGGTTGGATTCGTTGCTTTCTATCGTACAAATGCCCGGCGGTGTTCCTGTGGCGACCGTTGCGATTAATAATGCGAAAAATGCTGGGATTCTGGCAGCGCAAATTATCGGTGTGAAATATCCCGAAGTGCGTGAGCGGGTGGTGCAATTTAAAGCGCAATTGGAAACATCTGTGATTGATAAAGCCTTGTCTTTAGAACAATTGGGTTACGAAAAGTTTTTGCAGGCGTAGGCGTAATGTTGAAGGAATCTCATCATGGTGAATCGTAAAGAAGTATTAGCCGAACTCAAGAATTATCAACAAACGTTACAAAACCATTCGCAGAAGTTGGCAGATGAGTTGGCGCGCTTGTTTACATTGACTCATGATGCGAAGTCAATCCTCAACAGTGCTCGTCAGTTATTAGAAATTTTGCTCAAAGAACTGTGTCAAGATGTTGGTTTAGATTGTGAAAAGGATACTATTGGTCGGTGCAGTTTTGAGTAAGTTTCGAGAAAAAGCGAATCACATTGTACCGGACACCGTTCCTGATAATATTTATCGTTCAATGGATCATATCAATGGTTTATCGATAGCGGGGGCGCATGATAAACCGTATGATCCCAAACAGGTGCGTGAAGTTTTGGTTGCACTAGAACGAGTGCTGTATTGGTATGTCGTCACCTACAAGTGTTGGCAACCCACATAGAACCACCGAAACCGGTAGAACCACCGAAACCAGTAGAGCCATCAAAACCGGTAGAGCCACTGCCGGAACCGATAAGAAGTCCAGACGATATCCTATTACCCACTACACATATAATTGAAAAGGGTGAAAGTTTAGCGATAATATCCCAAAAGTATTACTACACTGAAGAGTGTCATGGCTTTCTTGCCGATCATAATTTTAATAAACGTAAACTTACCCGAAGAGAAAAAGTGAAGCTTCCAGTTGATAAGGAAATAGAAATTCCTGCTACAACATTGCAAGAATGTAGAGATTTTAACGAGAAGCAGAAAAATAAACCATTATCACCGTCTGATAAAGCTAAACCAAATGAACAGCAGCGTAATGGAAATGATGAGATTGAAGGTAGTTGAGTTCATTAAGTCTGTAGCCCGCCATTCAACCTCTGCTTAATGATTTCGCCCATGAAGCAGAGCTTCTCGGCAGGCATGACCAAGTTCAACTTGGTAACGAGATAAAAATGTCTGAGCTGTAATTTGTCTGAACCGGGATTCGTAGGATTCACATGATGACCATGATTTTTTAATCAGGGCAATCCCTTAATCAAGAAAATCATGGTTCAGACATCGTGCTGCGGCATTGAAGTCGTCTGAGCCGTAATTTGTCTGAATCAGAATTTTCAGGATTTGAGAATTTGCAGAATGAAGGCACGGCTGCGTTTCTGAATTGTTTGGTGTTATTCTGAGAATTCTCAAATTCTGAAGATTCTGATTCAGACAATTATCTGAACCGTAATTCACAGGATTCGCTTGATTTTCATAATTAAGTCAATTAGGATCATTAGGAAAATTAAAGTTCAGACAATAGAACACTCAGAAACAATCCAATGCCGACATTACTTTTACAAGAGGGCTTCAAGTTCTTTTTCTATGCCTTTGAATACAACAGCCTCAAAAATGAACAGACGCAACGCATTGGATTTCGTGATAATTTACTTTACGCGATGTTTGTAGCCTTAATTCTCAAGTTATGCAAGAGGTCTAATCAGATTGAACTATCGTTATTCTTCCGACTTTTTCTTTTTTTCCTGTTGCAATTCCGCTTGTAATGCGCGAAAGCGCGACTCAATCCGGGATGCCAAATAAAAACTCAAATCCTTCCGTGTCCGTGCCTGCCGCAACTGCTCCACTGCCAACCCGGTTTGTCCATTGAGATAGTAATATTCTGCCTGTGCCAAGGCAGCTTCCGCAGGATCGTCAGTTTGCTGATGGGCTAATGCAAGGAGTTGATAATAATTAGGATAAGAATGCGCTGCGGTCTTGAGTAAAATTTGTTTCGCCTTCGTTGCCTGTCCCAATTGCAATAAATCCGCGGCATATTGCAAACTCAATTGCTGATCAGTCGGATACACTTTCATTGCAGCATCAAAGCGTTGTATTGCCATCGCCTCATCTTTTTGCAATAACGCCAGTTGTGTCCCTAACAACCGATACGCCACTCGATCATTGTCATGTTTCACTAACCAATCAATATGTTGCTGTACCCCGTCCGCCTGCCGAGTTTTCAATCGCGCCAATGCCAACGCATACCGAGTCGCCCGCTCATCCCGATATTTTTTCTCTGCCAACATACTTTCTAACTGTTTGATTAAACCTTCAATATCTTCCGTCGTCACCACCAACAACTTTGCACGCATCAGATGATACGCCGGCGAATCCCGTAATATTACTTTGGCATAACGCTCCGCTCGATCCCGCGCCTCAGCAATGCGATCCGTCGTGACCGGGTGAGTTCTCAAAAATTCTGGGGATTGAGTGTAATGACGACTTTCTGTTTGCAACCGTTCAAAGAAAAGTGGCATATCTCGTGGTTCAAAACCCGCTTCAGCTAAAATTTTAATCCCCACCCGGTCTGCTTCCGATTCATGATTACGGGTAAAATTGATTTGCATCTGAATGTTACCCGCGGTCAATGCAGCAATCGCCGCCTGCCCCGCGGTGGGATTGGCAAAGGCTAAAATCGCCGCGGCAATCATTCCGGCAATCATGGGAATGGACATTTGACTGGAAGCTTCAATGATGCGAGCAATATGATGTTGCGTGACGTGGGCAATTTCATGAGCGCAAACAGAGGCTAATTCACTTTCTGATTGGGCTGCGAGAATTAAACCACTGTGAAAACCGATAAATCCGCCCGGCACAGCAAACGCATTGATCGATTTGTCTTTCACCACAAAGAAATAAAAAGGTTGTTCTGGTGCGTCGCTGTACGAACTCAATTTGTGACCTAGTGCATTGATATAATTGCTAATTTCTATATCGTCAATCACTTCAGTCTGACGACGCAACTCGCGCATAAAAGCCTTGCCAATTTCCTGCTCTTCGGATTGTGAAACTACCGTGCTTGCAGAATTACCCATGTCCGGCAAATCAATTGCCCAACTGCTTGAAGTAACCGTTAAACTCAGGAAGAAAAGTAACACACGTATCATAAATCACCTAAAAGTCTGACATCGTTTGGATTAATTGCCACGATCAGTTTTTGCGGGTTTGGAGGATTTGGGGGCAGCGATGGGTTTAATCTGCGGCGATTCGGTGGAATTAATAGCCATCACGGGCGCACCATCACGCAATTTCATCTGTCCCGCGACAACAACTTTGTCATCTGCTCGTAAGCCTTCTTGAATTTCAACCGTTCCGGTTTGCCGCTGCCCCAATTTTACTTTGACCATCGCGACTTTGTCATTCACTACCTTGAAAACAAATGAATCTTGTCCTTGCGGTACAATGGCTTGCTCAGGAATTAACAACGCACCGCGCCGTTCTTCTAACATGAGGCTGACGCGTGCAAACATGCCCGGATAAAGTAAATTTTTCTCATTTGCCACCTTCGCGCGCAACAAGATAGTGCGAGTTTTTTCGTCAACCTCAGAATCTAACGCGATGATTTTCCCGGAGAAATCTTTGTCAAAATACGCATCGACACTCATTTGTACTGCTTGCCCAATTTTAAGCTGACTGATAAATTTTTCTGGCACCCGGAAATCGAGTTTCATTGAACTGACATCCATGAGAGAGACGAGATCATCGCCCGCCCGAATATACGCACCATTACTGATGTTTCGCAGTCCTAACATTCCCTTGAATGGAGCGCGAATTTTGGTCTTTTCTAACCGAGTCTGATCGAGATTTTGACGAGCCCGTGATTCGCTTAATTTGGCTTGCGCTTCATCGAAATTTTGCCGACTCGACGCGTTTTTGCTCAATAAATCTTTTTGCCGCTCGAAATTTAGTTCACTGAGTTTCACTTCGGCATTACTGGCTTCCAATTGGGCTTTGTATTCTTCACTATCCAAAGTAATCAAAGGTTTATCTTTGTCAACCAGTTGTCCTTCCGAAAAATGAATGGTGGTCACCCGTCCCGCAATTTCAGAGCGAATAATCACGCTTTCCGCGGGCAACAATGTACCGACTGTATCAACTTCTTCAGCCACCATTGCCATTTCGACATTGACAACTTCGACAGGGATTCCTTTGGGCGCGCCGGCGGGAGGCTCTGCCAATACAACAGGTATCCAACTGATTAATAACAATAAAAGAGAGAGTCTCATAGTGTATTTGCGAGTTTAAGAAGTGAAAGAATATTCAAATCTGTGAAATTTCCTGTCGATTTAACAGATTCGGAAGAGCTTTTTACAGTGCTTCCGTCATCGAACGGTATCATGCCCAAATTCATTATTTTTATATGATAACACGAAGGTTTGAGAGTTGAGGAGTAAACGCGTTGAGAGAGGGCGGGAAGTAGCAAAAATGATGCGGATTTAAATCAATCGTGAGAACAGTTTTAAAATTTCTTCGTTATTTTAGTGAATTATCGAGTCAGACGAATATTTTCA
>DYNO01000255.1 GCA_020721025.1 Thiomargarita sp.
TGGGTTATAGACCTGTTTCACTTGGTATTAAAGATTTCAAATCGGTTCTATATCGGTCATGAAAATCATTGCGGGAGCCCCAATTTGAAAATTGATCGAAATCCGGACTCCCTTGATTTACTTAGGCTTGCAACCGCGCAACCACAGCATCCCCCATTTCTTTGGTGCCAACCACCGTATAATTCCCCCCATCATTACCAACAATATCGCGGGTACGAAAACCATCTTGCAACACTTTACTGACCGCATTTTCAAGTAATTCAGCGAGTTTTGGCTGTTTCAGACTAAAACGCAACATCATCGCAACTGACAACAACGTCGCCAACGGATTCGCCCAATTTTTGCCAGCAATGTCCGGCGCAGAGCCGTGAATCGGTTCATACATACCTTTTTGATTCGCATCCAACGACGCAGAGGGCAACATTCCAATGGAACCCGTGAGTTGCGATGCCAAATCCGACAAAATATCACCGAACATATTGGTTGTCACCATCACGTCAAATTGTTTGGGATAACGCACCAATTGCATCGCAGCATTGTCAACATACATGTGCGACAAACTTACTTCGGGATAATCCTTGCCAACCCGCGTGACCACATCTCGCCATAATTCAGTCACTTCCAACACATTGGCTTTATCGACCGAACAGACTTTTTTGTTGCGTAACAGAGCACTGTCAAACGCGACCCGTGCAATGCGTTCAATTTCACTTTCTTTGTAAATCTTGGTGTTAACGCCTTGTTTTTCACCATTTTCCAGCGTTGTAATCCCGCGCGGTTGTCCAAAATAAATTCCCCCAGTCAATTCGCGCACGATTAAAATATCCAATCCTTCAATCACTTCCGGCTTGAGCGTTGACGCATTGACTAATTCTTGATGTAAAAATGCGGGGCGTAGATTGGCAAACAAGCCTAATTCGGAACGTAATCCCAATAAACCTTTTTCAGGACGGATGGAAATATCAAGCGGTTCCCATTTTGGTCCCCCCACCGCGCCCAACAAGACAGCATCCGCGCGTTTGGCGAGGGCTAAAGTTGCATCAGGTAAGGGAATACCGGTGGCATCAATTGCGGCACCACCGACGAGTGCTTCTTCTAACTGTATGTCTAAACTGAAGTTATCACGCAGGCATTCGAGCACCTTGACTGCTTCTGCCATGATTTCGGGACCGATGCCATCTCCGGCTAAAACTGCAATTGTTTGTGTCATAATAAATTCTCGTAGTAATCTTTTGCCGCGCACTTTTGGGTAAACGTAATTGTTAATTTTACATCATTTCGTCATATTATTGTTGGGCATGACCTACTGCTGCGGGATTGTGATGATTATTTCATAAAATCAAATAATTATAGCGCGATGGATTGACTAAATCATTCTGTAACAATGCGTTGATAGAGATGTTAAAATAATGCTATTTCATGAACATTTACATCTTTCTGACTCAAATAAAATGTTCATTTGGTACATCCACAGCATACTTCCGACCTTCGTTAGATTAAAAATAATTAAAATAATGGAGCAACAAAGATGAGTCTGTTTAGCAAGATAAAAAATTTAATTCATGATGATTCGACACAACCCAAACCGGTCTCTTTGGGCAAGGGACAAGCATTATCGCCAGAAGCCTTAGATTCGCCACCAGAATATACTTTATATTGAGGCACTGCACGCGGCAAAACAGGGAAATATTGAGAAAATTCAAAGTTATCTTAATTTCAATCCAAAATATGCACAATGCAAAAGCTGGGATGAAAAAACCTTGCTGCACGAAGCAGTCATCGCAGGGCATTTGAATGTTGTGAAATTATTGCTTGAAAATGGGGCGCGAGTCAATGCGCTTTATAAGGGTGAAACGCCATTGCACTGTGCGATAGAAACCGATATTCATCATCTCAGTACGCACACGCCGCAGCAAATGATTGAATTTAAAAAGAATCGTTTAGAAATCATTCAACTCTTGCTCAGTCAACAGGCTGATCTGAATCAATCCAATCAATTCAATGAGTTACCGATACACTTGGCGGCAAAGTTGGGACAAAGTGACTTGGTGGAATTGTTTATTTCATATGGTTCTCAAGTCGATACACCGATCAGTGCCGCAGAAAAACAGACCAATAATTTATCACGCACCCCGCTGTTATTGGCAACGCGTTATTTAAAAAATGCGGTAACGGTTCAGATATTACTCGAAAAAGGGGCAAATCCGAATTATCAAGATACCAATCCCGGTTATGCTGCATTGCATTATGTCGCTGCCTATCATCCGCCGGAACAAGTTGAGCATAAAGTTGATTTGCTGCCCATCGCGAACCTATTGATTTCACACCATGCTGACATTCATTTAGTGACATCAGATAAGGAAAAATATCAACCATTACATCTGGCAATTGTGCATGATCATGTCGAATTGGTACGTGAATTGATTCAGCATGGAGCAAATGTGTATGCGAAGGATTCCAGAGAACGCACTCCGATGGGATTGGCGGCGCATCTGGGGCGGGTTCAAGTGGTGGAATGTTTGCTGAACGCAGGAGTGAATCCGTATCAATCGCGTGCCTCGTTTTATGCCGCGGCGTGTCCCCAATCCGATGCCACCTTGCGTTTATTGCACAGTCGCGGAATTGATATTAATCGTCCTGAATCTAACGGACATACGCCAATGTTTGAAGCGGTCACTGTCCATTCGGTTGAAAATTTTAAATTTTTATTAGAACACGGTGGCGATACGCGAATCCATGCACCGGGATTTACTCTTTTAGAACATGCGTTTGCGTGTTGGGGAACGGTGGCTTGTTTGCGTGGTGAAGAAGTTTCCGAAGAACGGCGTAAACACGCGGCGAATGCTCGGCAAATTGTTGATTTATTAGACGGTTTCAAGATAGAAAAACCCAAACATTATTTTTAAATTGCTGGAAAAAAGTTGTCAACGTTATCATTTTTGGGCGCGTTATCAACTCTAGGTCTTCTTGCAAACAACTCACCGATTGAATTCTAAATATTGTGATAAAATTTGCATGATTCAATTTTTCGATGATAATATGTTTGAATGACGTGAATTAAATACATACGATAATTACTAATAAACGAGAGACGGTTGGCGGTAATTCTATCAATTAATTCAATGTGTTGTCATCGAAAAATCATCGCTCTGTTTTTTTACTCACACTTTTGGAGACACATCTCTTATGCGACATGACGCGAAAACTTCTCTCGCCTTGGCATTAACGCTGGCTTTACAATTACCGATAACTACCGTGTGGGCGGAAGAATCGAAAGCAGTTGAACCCGCCAAAACTGTTGAACCTGCGAAAGCGGAACCTTCCAACGAAGCGGCAAAAGCTGCTCAAGAGGCGGTGAGCGAAGCGGAAAAACAAAACAAACTGATGGAAAAATTCCAAGTAATGCTGGAAGAAGGGGAAAAGGCAGAAAATCCCACACTCAAAGCCGCTGCGGATAAAATGATAAAAATCTTGGATAATCCAACCCCTCCGAGTATTAGTGAATTGGATGCGGCATTCAGCGAGTTCAAAACTGCCAAGGGAACGCTGTCTCCAGAGGACGGGACAACAATTGATGAAGTGGGGAATTTGCTGAGAGATATTCTGAAGAAAATCGCTGAAAAACCGATTCATCAAGAAAAAGCTCCCGCCGCTCCTTCAGAAAATCCAGCGAAAGCCAGTGATTCTGACGAAGAAAAAGCTCCGGCGGAAGACAAGGTTGAAAAGAAATAATCGTAGTCAAATCGCCTGAGTTGCGATAATTCAGTGGCTTGTAGTTGGTTAATTTGAAAATGATAATTTTATCCAGTTAAGCAAAAATGTGATCTCACTTAACTGTAGGATTGTCGTAAATTCACTTGATTAACTACCAAGTTGCTGGGTGCTTTTATAGAACCGATTTGACATCTTTAAGCCATGTAGATTAAGCTGTTTCTATTT
>DYNO01000256.1 GCA_020721025.1 Thiomargarita sp.
TCGAGCTTTGTGATTGGTATTTTTGAATCTACAACCATTTCAAGCAAACTTGGTTTTCGTTTACTTGAGAAACAAGCGTATCATGTGCTGTTAGTTTTGTAAAGTGGCACAGCGAAAACATACTACATCATCTTGCTAATCACTGTTATGAACCTCTATCAATGATGGTAAACGACTGATTTCAGTCACAGGAAGTCAATGTTAGACAAGTTCAGAATTCAGTCGTTTGGTGATTCAGTCGTATATAGCTATATTGAACTAAATCTAGCTATTTTGGTAACAGGAACTAACTCTGAAGTTTTAAATTTTCAGTGCATGACACTGTGTTTATGCACCCTACTCTCGCTGTAAAAAGATAATCTGAACCTATTAAATTGATAGGAAACTTGACGATTTGAATGTTCTTTTTACGGTGCGTTGGCTATATCCAAAATGCGGTTGTCGTCATTACCTTCGCTGTTTGTCGCATCATCCATCGTATTGGTGTTGGCAATATCACCCCTCCTGCCTTCAACGCCGTTACTGCATGATGCCCTTCATCTACCAACATTTGTGCTATAATTGCCCGACTTTTTTGATCGTCCAGTGGTAATTGTTGCAAATGTTCTTCCAAATGTGCCACCACCTGCTTTTCTGTTTCAGCTACAAATCCCAAACTATATTTATCGCCGGCTGCTCCTGCGGTTGCCCCAATCACAAAAGAACCTAAGTACCACAATGGGTTAAGCACACTGACCCGCCCACCCAATTCAGTCACGCGTTGTTCACACCACACCAGATGATCATTTTCCTCACGAGCGCATCGAGTCATCGTTTCTCGAATATCTGTCATTTTTGCGGTCAATGCCTGCCCCTGATACAAGGCTTGCGCGGCAACTTCGCCACAATGATTCACGCGCATCAATCCGATAGACAGACGTTTTTCTTCGTCCGATAATGCGACATCCTCAAGATTATTCGCAGGATTTGCCCGTTCAGTCGCCAACGGCTTGCCAAAAACAGTGCGTAATGCTTGATCAAAATTAATCACCAAATTATCCAAAGACGAAAGCGAGTGCCTAGTCATTTATCTCATCCACTTTTTAATTAGGTTAAAGAAAACAATGAGAATTCAAGAAAATTTTTTTGTAAATTCAATCAATTGTTCTAAAAATTTTTCTACTGCTCGAT
The DNA here is from genome assembly GCA_020721025.1 of Thiomargarita sp. Classification (GTDB taxonomy): domain Bacteria; phylum Pseudomonadota; class Gammaproteobacteria; order Beggiatoales; family Beggiatoaceae; genus DYNO01. The sequence continues at coordinate 1,171 of DYNO01000256.1, forward strand.
TTGTCGCACCCATGCCACCCACCGCATCATCGCTTTTACTTTCCTCTGTAATTTTAAAAACTTGAGTTGCAGTCACTTTTCGAGCTGGAATATCAAGCAATTGGGCGCGCAATGTGAACGACACTCGACTGGGTTTGACGAAAAATTCTTGTTGTAACTTAATAATTTCCGTATCTAATCGCAAATCCCCAATCACGGGTGCAGTCGTCACAGACAATACCGAAGCAAATTGCCCAGAAAATTCGAGCTTACGCACTAAAATCGGTAGCAACATCCGCGCGGGTGTGTCTATCCAGTGACTTTTGCTATAATATTCCAACAAATAAGGCTCACGTAGATACACCATATTTGCGGTATTAAACCCTGATACAGCTTGTGGCATGGAAACCAACAATGTTTTACCCTGAATTTTCGGTAGCTGTGGTTGCGAAGTTGTAGGAATATCCAAGAGATACGTGCGCGGAATATCTTCAGCGGAAGACAGCACACTGCACGAAGTCAGACTTAACCATAACAATAAACTAAAGAAAGTTTTTGAATGAAACAAATTCATAGCATGTACAACACCTTTTTCATCTACACTGTTATTATTCTAACACGACTCGTTTTATCTTGACCTGTCTTTTTTCAGAATGCTGGATTTTAAATTTTCTGAACGCTGATAAAAGTTATCAACTTGTTGAGATATAGGTAGATTATGGCTAAAAGATCAGCCCGGCAATCCCGCGGCACCGATGAGACTTTTTTACAATTAATGCAATTGAGCGGTGCAGGTTTATTAAAATTAGCTGGATTTTCACCTGAACAGGTGGTTGACAACTATCACTAAATACTTTAACATTTATTGATATACTGTAATAAATGCGATTATGTCAACTAAATTCCATCCGAGTAGAGAAGCAGCACGTATTTTAGGTGTTCACCCAAATTCATTACGAAAATGGGCAGACAATGGTGAAATTAACTGCATCAGAACCAAATCAGGACAAAGACGTTATGATGTCGATAGTTACATTGGAAAATCAAACACTTCTACCACAATCTGCTACTGTCGAGTTTCAAGCCCCAAACAGCGAGACGAGCTTGAATGAAAAGGTCTTAAAACCATTTTGGAATGAGCTATGTCAGACACTCACATCACACTTGTGGTTGCCCACCAAGACAGACTTGCGAGATTTGGGGTTGACCTCATTTGACAAGTTATCGAGCAGAATGGTGGAAAACTCGTGGTTCTCGACGAAACTTTACTCTCGCCAGAACAAGAGCTTACCAACGACTTGCTCAATATCGTCCACGTATTTTCCGCAAGAATGCACGGACTTAGAAGTTATAAAAAGCAAATCAATCAAATTATCGCCAACGCCAGCACAGAATCGTCTGTTTAAGCATTGGCACGATGTGAGTAGATGGGTTTTCAATCAAGCACTTAATTTCATGATTGTTTATGAAACATCTGAAGAATTGGGTGTGAAAAAACCTTCGTGGATGGACATCAAGAAGATGTTCACCCAAACTTTGCCTGAATGGACTAAAGACGTTCCGTTTCTAATCAAAGGGATGGCGGTAAAAGAAGCCGTCGAAGCATTTTGGGCAACAATTAAAGCGCACAAAGGTAAAAAGGGTAAAATTTCGTTTCATTTTCGCAGTTGGAAAGACCCTGTGCAGTCATGCTATGTCCCAAAAACTGCGATTTCTGACAAAGGGATTTATCCAAAAATATCTGGTAAAGATTTGAAACTATTAGAATCTTTACCAGACGATGTATTAGACTCAAGATTAATATGGCGTGCAGGAAAATATTTTCTCACCATTCCTACAAAACAACGTGTATCTTATGGCGAAAACCAAGCCCGTGTTGTTGCGATTGATCCCGGTGTGCGAACATTTTCCACGTTTTTTGGAACAGATAGTTGTGGTTTTTTAGGTCAAGGCGATTTCTCACGGATTCAACGGCTTGCAATTCATTTGGATGATCTTATTTCAAGAATGTCCAAAGTAGCCAATAAACAAAAGTTACGAAAGATGAAACTAGCTGCGGCGAGAATGCGTGAGAAAGTCAGTAACTTAATCGACGAACTTCATCACAAAGTTGCTCTTTTCTTGGTTACGAACTTCGATTGCATTCTACTGCCCACTTTTGAAACTCAACAAATGGTCAGTCGTGGTAATCGTAAAATCCAATGCAAAACAGTGAGAAGCATGTTGACATTCGCACACTACCGATTCAAGACGTTTTTGAAACACAAAGCCTTTGAATTCGGTAAAGAAGTTGTTGACGTGTGCGAAGCCTTTACCAGTAAAACCCATCCAGAAACGGGCGAAGTTAAAAAAGTCGGTTCAGCAAAACGTATTAAGTTGTTGAACGGGCGGTGGATCAATCGCGACATCGTAGGCGCGCGTAATATTCTTTTGCGTGCCTTGGTAGATCAGCCCCACAAAGTAACGTGGCAGTTAGCAAATGTAAATAAAATTAACGTTTGTTAAGAAAAAATGATCGGATAACTACGAATTTCGTGCAATTGAATTCAAAGAAAAACGACTGCAACGTCCAGATATTGAAGGTATTCCCATTTTAGAAACGTTGAATACCCGGGTGACAATAGAATTTCAAGGCTATAGCGATAAATATATTCGTTATCGTAGCTTAAATAATATGTCACAAATTTGTCTAAAAAGTCGTGATGATAAACCAGTGATAGGAATGATTGTTTATAGAACCGATTTGACATCTTTAAACAGAGAGGATTAAGTTATTCCTGTTTTCG
>DYNO01000071.1:0-9337 GCA_020721025.1 Thiomargarita sp.
AAAGTCATACGCCGCTTTGAGTGAGAATGGATTTTCTTTCTTGCCAAAATGTTCAAGCAGTTGATTGTAACAATGTCTTACCGTGCCACAGGCTTTATTCAGATATTCCTTTTGTGCTTCATTGGGTTGGAGTTCGATTTTATGTGCCAATAACATGGCTAACTTCCTCAGATGGGTTACATTTAAGTCATGGCGAGGATTCTAATGTGATATGCTTTACCTGTCAATACTTTTTGGGTTATAGACCTGTTTCACTTGGTATTAAAGATTTCAAATCGGTTCTATACAGGTATCGGGATAACACAAGGTGAAGTAATTCAAGGCAATATGGGCTCTGCGTTGAAAATGGATTATACTTTGTTGGACGATGCAGTGAATATGGCTTCTCGTTTGGAAGGATTGACGCGACAATTGCCTTATGGATTAGCAGTTTGCGCCAATTTCAAACAACATTGTCAAGAATCTTGGCAATTTGTGGCGTTGGGCGAACATTCCGTGAAAGGGAAACGTAACTCAATTGAAGTCTATTCCATTGATGATTCAAATACTTATCAAAATATTCAAAGTGATCAACTTGCAACATTGATTCGACAACGTTTAAAAATCTCTTAACTTTCGGAAATTGCTTATGTTTCGTTACTTACTCCCCTTGGGAATTTTTGTTGTGTTGGCAGGTTTTTTATATGTCGGTTTGGGATTAAATCCGCGGGATATTGGTTCAACCCGATTAGATAAGCCCGCTCCCGAATTTTCTCTGCCCCAAGTCACTGATTTACAAAAAACTTTGAGCCACAACGATTTTAAGGGCAAAGTTTCTCTATTCAACGTATGGGCTTCATGGTGTCAAACGTGTCGTTATGAACATCCGCTGTTAATGCAGTTATCCAAACAAACGCAAATTCCGATTTATGGTTTGAATTTTAAAGATAAAATCGACGCAGCCCGCCAAATTTTACAGCGAGAAGGGAATCCTTATCTTGCCAGCGGTTTTGATGAAAAAGGCTTGACCGGCATTGATTGGGGAGTGACGGGAACGCCAGAAACTTTTGTGATTGATAAACAAGGCATTGTGCGCTTGAAGTGGGTGGGACCGTTGACGGTAGAAACGTTGCAAAACAAAGTGTTGCCCTTGATTCAAACTTTACAGAAGCAATAAGATTGTGGGGAATCATTCGACACTTTATCGCACCATGTTGCAACAGGGTTTAACCGATTTGTCATTGCAACTCTCTGACGATACTCAGGAAAAATTGTTGCAATATCTTTATCTGTTGGAAAAGTGGAATCAGGCGTATAACTTGACCGCAGTGCGTGAGATTAAGCAAATGATTCCTAAGCATTTATTGGATAGTTTGGCGATCTTACCGTGGGTGCAACCGTCGCGCATTTTGGATGTGGGGACGGGGGCGGGCTTGCCGGGCGTGGTGTGGGCGATGGCGCAACCGATGTGGCATTGTGTGTTATTGGACAGCAACGCGAAAAAAATTCGTTTTATTCAACAAGTTATCATTGAGTTGGGTTTGAATAACGTGGAGGCTGTGTGCACACGATTGGAAAAATATCAACCACAACAACCGTTTGACAGTATCGTATCACGCGCTTTTGCTGAGTTAGTGACTTTTTATCACTTGAGTCATCCATGGTGTGCACCGAAGGGGCATTTATTAGCAATGAAGGGGATATATCCAGAGCAGGAAGTGATTGCATTACATCATTTGCCAGTGAAAATAACAAGTTATCCTGTGACTGTTCCCCAGTTAGACGCGCAACGGCATTTAATTGTGATGCAAGTTGAAAAGCGTGACGAATAACGTAATTTGTTGAATTAGGTCATGTTTATTTTTCCAAGTTTCGCTTGGCGGATTTTTTCTGGGTAGGCGGATAACTGACGGGAACATAAAGCCCTTTTCCAGTCAACCCCGGCTCGCGTGCTAACAATTCTCGCAAGGTGCTGAGATTGGGCAAGTTTAAAACCTCGCTAAATGCATCATCAATCGCTTGACGCACCTTGTCTTGAGCTAACTTTGCAATTGCTTGAAGTTCCTTGTCTTTTAATCGGTCGTAAACTTGCGCCAATTTTTCCAACTCTGGTCGCGCCAATTGTTGAACATTTAAAACAGGCATTTTTTCCCATGCGGGCTTTTTCATCTGCACCCACGCTCCTTCAGTGATAACTCGATGCCCAAATACCAAGGTAATTGCTATTGAACTGTTGAGCCATAATGCCAGAACTTTTTGCTGTTCTTTCGTCCATTGGCTATCTTTGGGTTGAAATGTCCACCAAGTATTTCCTAACACTGGTTTTTCAAAATTGACTCCCAATAATTTATGAGAATTAAATCTCACTCGTTCTATTAACAAAAGACTCCCTGATTTTGACCAAACTTGTTGCGGATTTTTTAATCGTCTTCCTTCTGCGGCAATGGAACGGGGATATAAAAAACCGTTAGGATTCTGTTGCATACAAACCACTTGTTTTGAACTGTGTCCCCAAAAAGCGGAATAAGGCGACCACTCATCTGTAGAAACAGTGAAGGCATCGTGAATATCGCGTCGATCATAGCCTAAACTGCCTAATTCTTGTAATTGACACAATCCTAATTTCACAGGAGTTTGCGCAGGAACGGCTAAAATATATTCTTGTTTTAACTGACAAAAGATACGCAACAAATCTGTTTGAGCAAATAATGCCCCCGTCCAATTTTCCCGTTGTTGAGCCGGCGACATCGTAAAAGTTTCTGCTGTTTTTCCATACAAACTACGCAAAGAACAGACCCCTTGCCCAGTCAATGCCACTGTTGGCGTGGAAAAAGTTCGCATCACCGTGTCAAAAGCACGATAAATACCGCGGGGATTGTGCCACAAATTCAAATACAGCGTGTCGCCCGGCAATTCATCCTTGTCTAATTTACGTGCAATGAATAAAATTTCTGATAAATCAGTATTTTCAGAGAAATTCGGATGTTCCACATCATGACTGCTCACCACAATTTCTAAATGATAGTGCTGCGCCAATAAATCCCGCGTTTCTGCCCATGCTTCCCCCGAAGCCAATGCCGCCGGTAGCACAAATGCCATTCTTCCACCGATTTTCAAATACTTATCGGCAAGTGCGACGAATATCGACCCTAAACCCGCAGTGGCACTGGCACCATAATGCTTGACGCGTTTTTTCAATTCATGCTGCAATTGCTCACGTTCATCGGGCAAACTGCCAAACAGTAAATTTCCCCCAACACTGCGTACAAAGGGCGGATTCATCACGCATAAATCAAAACGTTCCGCGGGAATGGTGGCATTGGTGGCGGTGATCTTGGTGGCACTTTTACGGATACTTTGCAAGTGATCGCCCACGAGAGAAAATTGCGTTTGCACTTTGTCATCGTCTAAAAAATCCAAACTTCCCAACCGTGCGTGTTCGCCGTCCATTCCTAACGGCATGACAAATAAGTTCATTTCGTTGAATGCCACATCAGGCGCAAGCAATGCCAAGGTGGATGCTGTTAAATGCACCGCGCTGGGTAGGACATCATAACCAAAAATCATATTTTCCATCAACACTTGATGAAAGGCTTGCATATCATGCTGTTGCAACGTTTTTTTGTCCGAAACCCGCCGCCGGATGTAAGCATCTCGTAACGCGTCCGCCGCCGCCATCAATAACGTTCCCGTGCCACAGGTTAAATCCGTCACTCGGTAGTTTTTCAGCGTCTCAAGGTCGCCAAAATCCCGCTGTTTATCCAATCCAATCGCCAATTTCAGCAATAATGTTGCAGTGGGCACGGCAGTATAAAATGTACCCAAATACTTGGCTTCGTGCAGTAACCAGTGATAAATGCGTCCCATTAAATCATGGCGTAATGCCGCTTGTTTTGCAGAAATTTTAAGGGCTTGAGTGATGAGATTTTTCAATGGAATATTGCGAGACGGACTGGCATGAGGAATACATTCAATCACATTTTCAGCAAGTTGAAAAATAGGAACATAATTAATCTGTTGCCAAATCCATCGCCAATGTTGTTGCGCCGCGCTCATGATTTCATCGGTATCTAAAAACGCGTTGATTGGCTGTACATTGTCATGCGTTCTCAGCAATTGTTCTTGAAAAATTAACGCATTGGCGAGCACCAAGGCTGCAATTTTCGCCGCAGTGGCATGACGTTGTTGCGTTTTTTCTGGCGTTTCTTTCGAGGGCGGATACACACCGAGCAGGCGAGAAAATTTTTCACAAGTCGCAGTCTCTTTCGTCCACATATTTGCTGCATGAAGCAGAACTTCACCGAGTGAGGCTGCCAACGTTTCGACTAAATTGTCTTCTAACAACGCCGTTTGTGCTTGACGAATATCGGCTATCAATTTCGTCACATCGCCTTCTAACCATTCTGTTTTACCTGCTTCGGAGAGAATCACGTAACGAAAAGTGCAACGTTGTAGCGCAGTTTGTACTTCAGTTGTCGATACGTGTCGCAAGTCTTCCGGGTACATAATGGCAATGGTGATGTGTGCCAAACCTTGAATCATGCGTTGGGAGGCTTGGGCGTAGGCGGCGGTTTCTGTGCCTTGCCGGGCAAACTTTCCTTCTAAAATCACGTTTAAGCCATCTAATTTGAAAAATACGTCGGGTAATTTTTTCGACGCACCGCCGGTAATGATTTCAGCTTCTGCCATCAAGCCGTGTTGCGCGAGGACGAGAGCCAATAAAGTATTGATGGTTTCTTCACGATGGGGAGAGGTGGGATCAAGCATGATTTTTTGACGTGTTTGGGCGGCTTTTGAATGGCTAAAATTATAGCATGTATCCAAGACAAACTTCCATTTAAGACTACATAGATAATGCTTTAATTATTTGCGCGACAGCACTGGGTCTTGCAGAAATGACAGAAACTCCTTGACTTAATGACATTGAAGCGTGGATAGCTGAAGCACTGTAAAAAAGATAATCTGAACCTGTCAAATTTATAGGAAAATAGACCGCTTTGAATATTCTTTCTGTGGTGTGTTGGCTATATCATTTCCGCCAGTCAAACTGATCAATTCTCAGACATAAACTTATGATACCTTAGTGTGCATCACTTCATCACCCGTTTTTTTATCAATATGACTATTACCGCACTCAAACAACTTAATATTTTATGCTGGATAAATTTTTGCCTGTTATCGGGTTTATCAACCGTGACAAATGCAGAAATCATCACCGATGGTACGTTAGGGAATCGGGTCAATTTACCCGGCAAAGCATATCAAATCACGGAATCACTTGGCACACGGATTGGCAATAATCTATTCCATAGCTTTGAAAAATTTGATTTACAAGCCGGCGAGATTGCAACGTTCTCAGGCGACGCTGGGCTTGAAAACATTTTCGGACGTGTCACGAATGGTATGGTTTCTCATATCAATGGGACAATTCACTCCACTATTCCAGAAGTTGCCATTTTTTTGTTGAATCCCGCAGGTTTTATATTTGGCGCGCAAGCCCAGCTTGACCTGCAAGGAACACTTGTTGTGACCACTGGTGACACGATTGATTTCAAAGACAAGGGGGTATTTTTCGTCGATCCGCAGCGCAATAGTTTGCTTACTGTTGCTGAACCTCAAGCCTTTGGTTTTATTACAGAAACTCCCGCCCCTATCCATCTGCAACAAAGTCATCTTACACTGTCTGATAATCAATTCATCCTGTTACTGGGAGGCGATATTGTCCTTGATGACAGTCATATTTCCGCCCCCCAGAATTCATTATCACAAACGAATCTTATAGATAACAGTGGAATTGGTTTAGTGAGTTTTGCCAGTGCCGGCAAGCTGGTGTTGCGTTTTGAAGAAGATGTTCCGGTCGATGAACAAAATTTCCTATTACAACCCGAAGGAGTTTCACGTTTTGGGCAGATAACCTTGCAACATCATTCTACGTTGAAAGCAGAAGGAAATGGACGCGGCGCGGGCTTGATTCATTTGCGTGGTGAGCAGGTATTGTTGGATGATGGCAGTGAAATTAGTACCGATACCACGGGCGATGACGCGGGGAGTTTGGTATTTATCAATGCCACCTCGACGCAATTACGCAACAATAGCCAGATTCGTAGCAGTTTGCAGCAAGGTTTGGGATCGGGCAGTGCGATTTTGTTGCAAGGACAGCACATTAGTTTGAGTGAAAACAGTCAATTAACTGCCATGACGCAGGGAGAGGGACGCGGTGGGGTTATTATGTTGCGAGCAGATCAGGTGGAATTACAAAATGCACGAATTTCGACCAACACATTGGGTAGCGGCACCGGGGGCGATATTTTCATCGTAGCGCAGGAATTTCGCAGTCGTTCTGCTCAACCCGTTGCGCTGATCGATTATGCTCGTGATGAAACGCCAACTCGTGACAATGTTTACAGTTTATTCCATAACTTAGTGATTGCCGATACCTTGGACGCGGGCGATGCGAGACACATCACTATCGAAGCAAAACAGGTTGATTTGTCTGGGAGTTTAGCAATTTCCAGCGGTTCATTGGGAACGGGCAAGGGTGGCTCGGTATCGCTTAAGCTACAAAGTGGGCGGTTACAAGAGGGCGTTGCGATTTCCAGCAGTAGTTTTGATCGAGGGGAAGGCGGACAAGTCACGGTTCAAGTGGCAGACGATTTGACTCTGAATAATTCAGTTATTTCAAGCGGTTCATTTTCACGAGATACAACTGCGGGTAATGCGGGAGAAGTGACTGTGCAAGCCAATCGATTGACATTATTGAACCATTCTGTCATTAACAGTGGGACGCTTCATGCGAGTGGGGGAAATGTCACTATCGAAGTTGGCGACCGGCTTTATTTGCACAACAGCGTGATTGATACAACCGTGTCGGGGGGATTGGGTGACGGGGGCAATATGACCTTGCATCATCCGAACTTACTGATTCTCAACCGTTCGATATTGCTGGCTCAAGCAGACGAAGGCAAGGGGGCAATATTCGCATTGCTGCCAAACACCTGATTCATTCCACCGAAAGCATGATAAACGCCTCGTCGCGGTTGGGTATTGACGGTAAAATTTCCATAGAATCGCCGGCACCGTTGCTGAGTGAGAATTTATTTTCGTTACCAGTGGAATTTTTGAATGCAGAGAACCAATTTCTATTGTCTTGTCGGGCTTACACGCGCAATCAACGCCCTTCTGAATTTCAACGTCCCTTACGTTTCACTGCATTGCTTTATCACGGCAGACGCGCTCCAGAAGATTTAGCCCCCAGTCAACGATACGAGCAATGTCCTTGAATTTTATTAAAACAACTTTAAGAATTACACAGTTCAAAACGTAACTTAAGGCTTAATTTAATCCGTGCATTTTACCCGTGCGACCTTGAACTGTTACAATAAGAGGAGTTACGCAGTTCAAAATGTAACTTAGACTTAATTCAGTTAGTTAGCATCTCAAATGCGTAACTCCTAAATAATCAAATTATCCCATCACGCAGAGAGTTTATCATGGTTGCGGCGGTCAGCATTCAAGAACTTCACAAATATTATCGTCAATTTCAAGCACTCGCTGGCATTCACTTCGAGATTCCCAAGGGCAGTTTTTTTGGATTATTGGGTCCCAATGGTGCGGGAAAATCAACCCTAATCAATATTATGGCAGGGCTTGCCTACGCGACAAAGGGCACAATTCAAGTGATGGGACATGATGTCCGACAACAGTGGCGACAATCGCGTCATTCCTTGGGCGTTGTTCCACAAGAATTGGTGTATGACCCATTTTTTACAGTCGGCGAACTGCTGCAATTACAATCTGGTTACTTCGGTTGTGCACGGACAAACAAAGCATGGCGAGAGGAATTATTAGAAACACTTTCCTTGACCGATAAAACAAAAACCAATATGTATCAACTGTCTGGCGGCATGAAACGTCGAGTGTTGATCGCACAAGCCCTCGTCCATAAACCGCCGGTCGTGGTATTGGATGAACCCACTGCCGGGGTCGATGTCGAATTGCGGCAAATGCTGTGGAAGTTTACCCGTGAATTGCATCAAAACGGACACACGATTGTTTTGACAACACATTATTTGGAAGAAGCGGAAGCACTGTGCGAACGGATTGCCATTTTACATCATGGAAAAGTGGTTGCATTGGATGACAAAAAACCGCTATTGGCGCGGCATCCATTTCGCCTGTTGCGACTCAGTTTAACTTCGGAAAACATCACGTTACCAGAAAATTTGCAATCAAAAATCGTTTCTTACCAAGCAAATGAATTGGTGTTGAAACTGCATCGTGAACACGATCCAATTAATACGGTTTTGGACGCGCTACGCCAACACCAGATTTATTTTCATGATTTACGCACTGAAGATCCGGGGTTAGAAGAAGTTTTCTTAAGTTTAACCAGTAAAGAAGCTTTAAGTGCATAAGGTGATGAATTCAATAGAATCGGTCGTTGCTCGTAAAATGACCGGGGGTTGTTCTTGCCATGCACCCAAGACATAACGTTTGGCAAGTTTGTCTTGCAATTCAAATTCATGCAGTGCGGGACGATGGGTATGCCCATGAATCAATTGATATACTTGAAACGATTGCAACACTTTCGCCACCTCCTCCTGCGTGACATCCATGATATATTCGTGTGTTATCTGGGTATGTTGTTGACTTTGTTGACGAGCTTGTTGTGCCAACAAACGCCGCTGTATCAATGGTTGCGCCAAAAAATGCTGTTGCCACAATGGATTACGCACTTGTTGCCGAAATGCTTGATAAGCCGTATCTTGAGTACACAATACGTCGCCGTGCATCAATACAGTAGGAATACCATATAAATCAATGAATAATGGTTCATCCATCAATTGACAGCCGGTATCCGCCGCAAATTGCGTTCCCAGCAAAAAATCCCGATTTCCCCGTAAAACAATGACTTCTACACCGGTCGCGGTCAAAGTGCGTAAGGCAAACTTTACTGATTGATAATCTTCTTCATCGTCCCCAAGCCACACTTCAAACAAATCGCCTAAAATATATAACTTCTCGGCAAGTTGCGCGTGTTGCGTGAGGAAATTCAAAAAATTCTGTGTTATTACCGGCAGTTGTGGACTGAGATGCAGATCGGCAATCAATATAGTATGTTTTGTCATGAGATGAAAATCGACGGTAATCAAGGTTATCAAGAAAAATTAGGGGGTCGTCAAGTAAGAACGTGCAAACGGAATAAAGGCGTTCGGATATAGTGATCTTAAATCATTTGTAGAAAACCAAACGTTATTCACGTCATTAACACAGCAGCTTGATACTATGGACGAATTAGGATCACTCTCTATTAATCCATATAAAATTTTACGATTTCGCAAATTTGTTCTAATTTAAA
>DYNO01000071.1:9437-15053 GCA_020721025.1 Thiomargarita sp.
CTCTCTATTAATCCATATAAAATTTTACGATTTCGCAAATTTGTTCTAATTTAAAATCATTTGCCAGTTCATACAGTTGTTTTACCAAAGTTTTTAGCTCTGGAATCTGTTGTAAATGGTCAATTTCAGATAATACCCCTTCAATATCACCCATCATACTAAAATCATACAATTTTTTCGCCTGCGCTGGAGTTAATGTCACCAAATTACTTTCATCAGCTGCTACGGTTGTTGAAGATTCGGACAATTTCACTGCTTCAACTATTTCTTTGTCAATGATCCAATTTAAACCCACCAGATGTTGTTGCATCAAATCGAGTAAGACATCAAACCGAATTGGTTTAGGAATAAAGGCGTTACAACCAGCAGCAAAACTTTCTTGTTGATGGTAGTCAAACACACTGGCACTGGCGGCAATAATTGGAACAGTTTGAAATTCTGAAAATTTTCGCAACTGGCGTGTTAATTCAAAACCATCGAGCACCGGCATCACCAAATCAGTGAAAATCAAATCTGGTTTAATTTCAACTGCTTGACGTAATCCTTCCTCACCATTACTGGCTTCGTATAAAATAAATCCGAGTGGCTCAAGCAACTTAACGATAACAGAGCGATTCTCCCATTTGTCGTCCACCACCAAAATTTTCAAGCCCTGTGAAATTTCTGCACCGTTTTGCACACAAGTATAGCCAATGATGACTGGCAATTCTTCATTATGGGATTTGACCAAGTTTTGAGTTTCTTGTAATGCCAAAGTAATCCAAAACGTGCTGCCCTTGCCCAATTCACTGCGAACGTGCAACTCTCCGCCCATCATTTCAACCAACTTTTTAGTAATCGACAAGCCTAACCCGGTACCTTCGGCGCGAAATCGTTGATCGCCAACTTGTTTAAATGGTTCAAAGATTTTATCAATTTCTTCCGCTGAAATACCCAGTCCAGTATCTTCGATTTGAAAGCGCAACTTGTCATTTTCATCGTAACCTACTTTGAGCGTTACTCCGCCTTTTTGGGTGAATTTTATCGCATTTCCTAACAAATTAATTAACACTTGTCGCAACCGTTTTTCATCGGCATACACGCCTTCAGGAAGTGCAGATAACGGCTTGTAATTAAACGCAATATCTTTTTGTTGGGCGCGCATTTGAAATAATTGAACGATACTTTCCAAAAATTCGCCAAGGTGAAAATCGGTGGGATACAGTTCAATGCGACTGGCTTCAATCTTCGCTAAATCAAGTACATCGTTGATCAGTGTGAGCAAATATTCGCCGCTGCGATTGATAATTTTCAAACCGTCTTGTTGGTCCTTATTGGTGGTTTTGTCACGTAATAAAATTTGGGCATAGCCTAAAATACCATTGAGCGGGGTGCGTAATTCATGGCTCATGTTGGCGAGAAATGAACTTTTGGCTTGATTGGCAATATCCGCTTGTAATTTGGCTTGTTCTGCGGCTTCCTTGGATTGTTCCAATAGTTTATTTTTATGAAATAACTCCTCAGCCTGTGCGAGTAATTCTTCATTGCTGGCTGCTAATTCCTCCGTTTGGGCTGCCACGTCTTCTTCTAAGCGTTGATTGTATTCTTGTAATAATTTTTCTTTTTGTTTCAATGCCCTCATGTTTTCTAATAACCACTGGGTCATCTGATTGAAGGTTTGAGCAAGTTGACCAATTTCATCTTTGGATGTGATCGACACGGTGGTTTCAAAATTCCCTTCTTTCAATTTCAGCGTAGCTTTTTGCAGCAATAGGATGGGCTGAACCAGACGATGGGCTAGAAATGTAGTAAAAATCAGCGATAACATGATTAAACTCACGCCGATGAAAAGTGCGTTGATCTGCAATTCATTGACTTTAGCTAAAGCTTTTTGAGCGGGATAATGTACAACCAATGTCCATTGATTCCCTTTAAAATCTAAAAAACCTTGTTCTTGAGCAACTTGATAAAAAGTCTCTTTGCCAAAATGCGCGGCAATGTGTTCAGGAGTTACTGCGGGCAGTACCGGTTGACCAATTAATCGAGGATTGTTGCTCGAATATAGGAGTTTACCGGCGGAGTCAAATAAACTGGTGTCAAGTTGTCCTGTGGTATCTTTGAGTCCGCCCAAAACATAGTATAAATTCTCTACCGGCATTCGGGCAACCACTGCCCCTAAGAGAGTATTTTGGTCATTTTGTACTGGGGCAGCAATGTAAACGATATTTTTTTGTAGATCAGCATCAAAACTAAAATCATTGCCGGTACTACTGAGTCCGTGTTCAAAAACTGTAGTGACCCATGAGTTGGGTTTAGCAGTTCGCCCAAGGGAAAAACCCGCAGTATCTGCAATTCTGGTGTGATGGATATCATAAAATGACAGTGAGTAATAGGCTTTATAATGGCGGCGATGAGCTAATAATATTTGGGTAATTTGTTCAGGAGTGGCAGTTGTGACAACATTGACCAGTGTATTTGCCAACAGTTGCATGTCCGCCCGTCGTTCAAATAACATGCGATCTAACTTATCCACAGTGTGTACTGCCTGCCCATACAATCGAGTTTTAATTTCATGTTCAAGGGCTTGGCTGCTGGTGTAGGATAAAAATAGGTACAGCGGGAGGCTGACACCTAACATTGAACCGAGGCTGAGAAGTAATAGTTTGGTGGTAAAGTTCATGATGCTGTTTTACAAACATAATTGAGAAATCTCAACTTTCTTAACATAGTTGAATTCCTCAATTCAGTAATGTAGAAAGGGTTAAGGGTGCTTGACAGCGGCAGTCACAAATTGCCCGTCAACAATTTTGTTCAAATCTGGAATTTTAACCAATACGCCCTTTTGATAGAAAAAATCAATAATTTCCTGTCCCCCCTTAAATAATCGCCCGTCTTTTTTAAACACATCGCGGTTTTCTTGTAAACCAAAAACATGTAATCCTTTGAGATTCGCTTCCAATTCCGCAAAGGAGGCAGCAGTGTGTTTTGCAATGATATTCAGTCCTTCCTCTGGTGAATGTTGCAAAAAATCCATTGCTTCTACTAAGGCGTTGACGACTTTTTGCAGTTCCTCGTGGCGTGTATTCACCACTTGGGCATTTACCATTAATCCTTTAATCATCAATTGTGGAATGTCTCCTGCTTTTCCCAAGCGTTTGAAACCTTTTGTTAAAGTCTCAGTAGCCGCCGCGCCATAAACATGTCCTGCTTGGATTTGGTTGGTCGTTAGGGCTTCTGGGACTTCAGCATAATTAATCTTGGTAGCCTCGAATTCCCCCTCGCGTACTCCAGCTTGTTCGAGGAGTTTTAACACCAGCAGATGGGAAAAAGTATTGAACCCTTCAAAAGAAACTTTTTTACCCTTCAAATCGCTCAAACTATTTAAAAACGGTTGCCCCACAATAATATCACTATTATCCGAGTAATCTGTTGCATAAATGATTTGGGTGGCGATTCCTTCAGCTTCGAGCATAATCGCATCGGACAACATCATGAAGGTAGCATCAATTTTTCCTTCTTTGTAGCTCTTCAGATTATCCATGTACCCAGAATTTCCGGCAGCAGGGACGAGGATCACTTGCACCCCTTGTTTAGCAAACAAACCTTTTTCCTGAGCGATGAACGCCGCCCCAAAAGTTGACCAAATTGATATGATACCAATTTTCAATGGTGGTGCTGCCGGTGGCGCGGAACAGCTTACTGTTATCGTGAGCAGGAATATCAATAACAATTTTTTCATGGTTCATGTCCAATAACGTTGATAAATTGACCATCCATAATTTTATTCAAATCTGGCAAATTCAACAACACTCCTTTCTGATGGAGAAAATCGGCAATTTCCTTCCCGCCCTTGAGTAAAATACCGTCTGATTTAAATGCTTCTTGGTTTCCCTTCAAATTCAGCACATGCACTCCCTTTAGAATCAATGCCAATTCGGTTTCGGAAATACCACTATGTTTTGCGATAATACGCAGTCCTTCCTCCGGCGAATGTTGCAAAAAATCCATTGCTTCCACCAACGCCTTAACCATATTTTGTACTTCCTCGTGGCGAGTGTCAACCACATTGGCGTTGACCACCAACCCTTCCGTCACCAACTGAGGAATATCCCCCGCAACTCCCAATATTTTATAGCCCTTAGCGAGAGCATTTGTAACAGTGGGTCCATAGGTGTGTCCTGCTTGGATTTTACCAGCTTCTAAGGCTTCCAACACCTCAGAGTAAGGAATATTAGCCACTTGAAACTCCCCTTCACGAATCCCAGCTTTTTCCAGAAGTTTCAGCACCAGTGTATGGGAAAAACTGTTAAATCCATCGAAAGAAACTTTTTTACCCTTCAGTTCACTCAAACTATTCAGCGTCGGATTTCCTATAACAACATCGCTGGTTTCCGAATAATCCGAAGCATAAACAAAGCGCGGGGAGCGTCCTTCAGCTTCGAGCGTGATGGCATCGATCAGCCCGATAAAAACCCCATCCACTTGATTTTCCTTATAGAGTTTTATTCCATCCATATATTCTGCTACGGATACAGGAAGCACTGATACGCCATATTTCGCAAATAATCCTTTATCTTGAGCGACAAAAATTATTGAAAAACTTGTCCATATTGAATGAACAGCAATTCTCAGGGGGGCGGATGCTGGCGGTGGTGCGGAACAACTAACCAACAGCATAACTAGTACACCGAACCGAAGATGAGTCGGGTTAAGTTTAGACGACCAAGGGCTTGCCAATGTAGGTCCATCGAAAAGGTTGAGCGAGAGTATTGTTGAAAAAGGTAATGAACTTGAGAATGCGAGTTTTAAGTTCATCCGTTGGTAGTCCCACATGGGTAGTGATATAAATAAAATTATGCTAGGCATAATGATTCGTTATAATGGTGAATGAAATTCCAAATAGCACCGATATGGTTTTCTATATTTTTAGAAAAAGATAGGGATTTTCTGACCAAGCGCGAGACCCGTTGGCGTATAGTGCAGTTAAATCGCTCAATATGATTGGTAAGTCCGGTTTCTTTGCCGACCGCACGATGACGTTTACTCGGTAAAACCACTTGATAGGCGTTCCAAAAATCAGTGTATGACACCGCACATTGCCGATAAACAGGTGGTAAAGAATCCCATAATTTCCGGGCTGCCTTCGCATCGCGCATTCCAATATATGCACCCACAATTTCATGCGTTTCAACGTCTAAGGCAAACCATATCCATTGTTTATTGTCCTTACGCAGAACAAACGACCACATCTCATCACACTCAATGGTCAGTCTGCGTTTAGACTTTTTTGTAATCTGCACCTGTCGCGGTATTTGTTTATATTTCTCATTTACATACTTTTGTAACCATGTACTTGAAACACCAGTTACCCGCATAATCGCTTCCAACGCCATTCGTTCCAGCAATAATCTGTCGATAAGTGCTATCGTATCAGCAGGAATAGCTTGGTTACGATTCTGCGGATTCTCAACAAACTGACGACGACATTCTTTACACGCATATTTTTGTTTGCCGGTGTGAATATGTCCATTCTTTACAATGGCTCCCGAGTGGCAACGGGGACATTTCATCTGTTCATTCCTAATTCGCTTGATATAGCTGCTATTTTACTCTTTTCACTACCCATGTGGGACTACC
>DYNO01000257.1 GCA_020721025.1 Thiomargarita sp.
AGCAGTTGCGAAAATAGTTTGATACGACGGGAATATCACTGATAATCATTATCATGGTTAATGATTGTCAATGGTTTAGAAGCTGCTAAAAACCAAGAATTGAGGTAAAATTGATCGCAGGTTGTTCAAACGTTTCCACCCTAATTTATTCCGAAGCGTTCCTAGGAAAATTATCATGGCTGTCAATAATCCGCGTCACTCTCGCTTTTTTTGGCGTTCTTCTGCAATGTTTTGCATCCTTGATTTTGAACGACAATTCAAGGAAGTCAATGCCGCTTGGGAAACTACTTTGGGGCTTTCGACAGGGCAATTGTTGGCGAAACGCTTTTTGGATTTTGTTCACCCCGATGATCAGGGTTCAACCGCCTACTATTTTGAACGTCTGGAAGCGGGATTGCCCTCAGTGTCTTTTTCCACACGATTTCGTCACAGCGACGGATCCTATCGCAATGTGCTGTGGGAAATCAACGGTGCGGCATCGGTCGAATATGCGTACTATGCAGTTGGCATGGACATTACCACGCGCGAGCAACCGATGGTAGCCGATGAAATGCTCAACGTGTTGCAAGAGGGTGTGGTGTTGCAATATGCCAACGGAACGATTGGCGCGTGTAATCCCAGTGCAGAACGGATTTTGGGCTTAAAAGCGGAACAGATGATGGGGTGGACATTGATTGATCCGGACTGGAGCGCGGTGCATGAAGACAATACCCCATTCCCGACCGAGACTCATCCCGCGATTTGCACCCTGCGTACTGGACAAGCCTATGCCGATGTGGTCATGGGAATTATAAAATCCGATAGTTCAACGATTTGGATACGCATCAATTCCTATCCCTTGTGGCGCGACGACGTAACAACACCGTATGCTGTGGTCATTTCATTCTCCGATATCACCCATTACAAAGAAAAAGAGCACGCATTACGCAAAAATACCCAAGACAAGCCCGGCGCAGTCACCCTCTCCGACAGCAATTATGACTTGTGGGATTGGGATTTAGACACCAACGAAACTCACTACTCCGCCCGTTGGAAAAAAATGCTCGGTTTTGACGAAAATGAATTATCGAATCATATTGATACATGGCTCAAACGCATTCATCCCGCCGATTACAAACGAGTGACGGCAGACATTCAAAATCATCTGGAGGGTTTAACCCAAGCGTGCGAAAACACCCATCGCGTTCAACATAAAGACGGCAGTTATCGTTGGTTGATGAGTCGCTCAGTGATGGTGCGTGATCTTTCCGGAAAACCGCATCGCATGGTCGGCACGCATATCGATGTCACCGAACCGCGGCGGGTTGAAGAAGAATTGCAAGAAACCGATAAAAAATATCGTCAAGTGTTGGAGATTGAAACGGATGCTGTTTTTTTGATTGATGCGAACAGCACTGATATTCTTGATGCCAACAAAGCCGCCACCCATATTTACGGCTACAGTCGCTCGCAATTGTTAAAAACCAAATATACCGAACTTTCTGCCCAGCCCGATAAAATGATGCTCATTATCAAAAAAGGGGTGAAGACCACCGCGCAGCATTATCATAAAAAACAAGATGGTACCGTCTTTCCGGTCGAAGTGACTTTATCGCCCTTTACGCACAAAAGTATCGCCGTATTCATGGTCGCCAGTCGCGACATCAGTGAAAAACAACGGATAGAAAACGCACTATGGGAAAATGAAGCCAAATATCGCCAACTGTTTGAAGCAGCCAGCAATCCCACCATCGTTTACGATGCCAATACCCAATACTTTTTTGATGTCAACCGCGCCACAGTCGATTTATACGGCTACACCAAAGAAGAATTTCAGCACATGATCACCGAAGACGTATCCGCGGAACCCAGTAAAAAACGGGCAGCATTCAACAGTGGCAACAAAAAAGTCTCATTTATCCCATTGCGTTGGCACAAGAAAAAAGACGGCACAGTGTTTCCTGTAGAAATTTCCACTGGGAATACATACCTATTTCAAGGACGTTCCCTCATTTGCGCCACGATTCGCGACATTACCGAACGCAAAGCCGCCGAAGAAGCACTCCGCAAAGAACGTGACTTTATCAACACCCTGGTGCAAGCCTCGCCGACCTTCTTCTTCGTGATTGATACCCATGGCAAAACGCGAATGATGAACAACGCCATGTTAAACGCCTTGGAATACAAATTTGACGAAGTGTTGAATGAAATTTTCCTCACCAAATTTATCGCAGAAGCAGAGCAAGACATCGTATCGCAAGAATTTGACTCACTCATAAAAACCATGCAACCGTCCCTAATGGAAAATCATATAGTCAGCAAAACGGGCAAGCAATTACTAGTGGAATGGCACAGTCGCGCAGTGGTGAAAGCCGAAGGATCGCTCGATTTCATTTTCGGTGTAGGCATTGATGTCACCGAACGTAAAAAAGCCCAAGGACATCTGCGCTTATTCAAATCCATCATCGAATCTTCGGAAGAAGCCATCGCGATCAGCAGTTCAGACGGGCAACTGGTGTATATCAATCCAGCGCATGAAAAATTCTTCCGACGGGATTTTAAACAAGCCAAAGAAGTGGGTTTACAAGATTATTATCCAACGGATTCTTTAGAAGTTTTACAGCGGGACGTGTTGCCGGCATTGACGCAAGGCAAAAGTTGGGAATGCGAACTAGAAATGCTCGACAGTCAAGGCTCCGTTTTATTCGTATGGCAACGGTTTGACGCAGTGCGCGATACTCAAGGGAAAATACTATTTACCTTCAGTTTGACCCACGATATCAGCGAACGCAAACGAATGTGGGAAACATTGCGGAAACAGTGGGAAGAACACCAGATGATTTTCAACACCATTCCGGCGATGATTTGGTATCGAGATGCGGACAATCGACTGGTCAAAAGCAATAAGTTGGCAAATGACCTGCTCGGACACGACGACAGCACCAAATCGTTTCACGACTGCGAAATTGTGCTGAAAACGGGCAAACCACAAACCAGTATCATGCAAACCTATCAAAGCCCGCAAGGTGAAATCCGTTGGATACACATTGATCGTTTCCCATATCAAGATTCGCAAACGAAACAACGAAATGCAGTGGTTTTTGGAATTGACATCACCGCGTATAAACAGGCACAAGCCTCACTAGCCGCCAGTGAAGAACGAATGTACTTGGTCGTGGAAAACATGCCGATGATGTTGTACGCGTTGGACGAAGCCGGTAACTTCTTGATTTGGAATCGGACGTGTGAAGAAGTGACTGGGTATTGCACGGGGGAAATATTGAACAATCCGCGTGCGCTGAAACTGTTATATCCTGAGTTAGAAGATAGAAATCAAGTGCTGACCCGTTGGTACAATACCACAGACGAAGCCCGCTGGGAAACCAAATTGACTTGTAAGGATGGGAAAATTAAAACCATTGCATGGTCAAGTGTCGCGAAAAAATTCCCCATACCGGGATGGTACAGTTGGCATCTGGGGCGGGATGTGACGGTGTATCAGCCTGCTGATCCAGTGGTGAAAGAAAACGGTAACATTTTAGCCAATATTTTCAAAGAATTAAAACTTGGCGTAAGTTTAACCGATGATCGCGGGCGGTTTATTCAGATGAATCGGGCATTTGCAGAAATGTATGGTTATCGTCCCGATGAGTTGATAGGACAGCCGTTTACGTTGATTTTACCGACAGAAACGCATGGCGATGCAGTGCGGGAATATTACAGCTTACTGATGACGCATGAAGACCCCAGTTATATGAAACGGCGTGGGGAAGTGCATCGGACGGGGCAAAAATTTGAAGTGCAGATGATGGCAAGTCGGGTGGTATTGGAAGATCGTCGTCGCTTGATGTTTACCGTGGTCAGCAAGATAAAATCTTGAGTTTCCCAGCGATAACAGGCTGTCTGAATGGTTGGGCTTTAAAATTCA
>DYNO01000258.1 GCA_020721025.1 Thiomargarita sp.
CTGTACCAAGGGAATTTCACCCGCAATACCTTAATGTAATATTGATATGCCGCAGCTTTAGACCACTTTAGGAGTTACGCACTTGAGATGCTAACCCACTGATTTTATAAATGGAGTACAAATTTAAATTTGTACTCCGAAAACGCTAACTAACTGAATTAAGCCTAAGTTACGTTTTGAACTGCGTAACTCCTACACTTATTAACAAATTGACCAGATTCATCTTTTTGGCTAAAGTAGTCTAAAATCTGATTGTAGCAGTGTCTTCTATGTCCGCACGCTTTGTTGAGATAATCTTTCTGTTCAGGCGTGGGACGTAGTTCTATTTTGTGTGCTAATAACATGTCTGTTTCATAATAAACCAGAATAAATCATAGTAAAATGAGTGATAGTTGTCAACCTTATCGGCGGTCAAAATTCAGCCATTCTCATGATAAGAATCAGGGGAGTGGGCAGTCTATTTTTCATGATTATTCCGGTTTGGATTTTCTGAATCACCTTCGGGATCAAGAAAGTCATCTGGGTCAGAGTCATCATCTTCGACATCATTTCTTCCTGTCATGATGTCATCAAGCATCTCTTCCAAAACCATACATTCTACAATTAATTCATCAATGATATCATCGAACTGTTTCTTATTCAACGATACTTTAGGTATATTGTAGATATAAACAAACGCATGACTGCCTTCCTCGTCCATTTCTTCTAAGCACCAGAATCCGCTTAAACTATAGGAATTGATTTTTAACAACAACGTTGATAATAGATCGGGAACGGTTTCACTGGTTTCAAACAACAGCGGGCTGGGCATACCAAACTGCACAATATCATCAATCAAGTCAATGGTAAAAAAACGGTGATAACCTTCGTCTAAATCTAATTCAGGGTCGAGAATATTAACGACAGCAGAATCTTCATCCAATCCCTCAATCTCAAAGCGGGGCAATTGGCAGAAACTCTTGATCTTCTTCTCGAAATTGAATGAATTGCTCACGCGTATGATGCCCATGTTAATAATCCTTGCTAAATTAAGCAAAAAGGTAAGATATTAAAATTTATAACCTTTGTGCACTGCCACCACACCGCCGGTCAAATTGTAAAATTCACACTGTTCAAACCCGGCTTGTTGCATCATCTGTAACAATGTGGCTTGATTGGGGTGCATTCGGATCGATTCTGCGAGATAACGATAACTTTCGGCATCATCGGCGACCCATTTTCCTAACAATGGCAACACCTTAAAGGAATAAAAATCGTAAATTGGTTTGAGCGGTTCAATTTGCAACTCAGAGAATTCTAAAATCAGCACCTTGCCGCCGGGTTTGAGCACTCGCAACATGGATTGCAACGCCGCATTTTTGTCGGTGACATTACGCAGACCGAAGGCAATGGTAATTAAATCAAAGCTGTTGTCGGCAAATGGCAACATTTCTGCATCGACTTGCGCGTAATTGACCACCACCCCACGATTGAATAAATTGTCGCGCCCCACTTCGAGCATGGCACCGTTGATGTCCGCTAAAACAACCTGTCCATGTTCGCCAGTGAGTTTCGCAAATTGCGCGGCAAGATCACCGGTACCGCCTGCCAAATCAAGCACTCGCTGTCCGGGACGCACTCCCGCAGTTGCAATCACGATTTTTTTCCACAATCGATGAATGCCCAAGGACATGAGATCGTTCATCACATCGTAGCGATCTGCCACAGATTCAAAAACTTGTTTGACACGTTCGGCTTTTTGTGAGACAGGAACTTGTTGGAAACCAAAATGAGTTGTTGCGTCAGACGACATCATTACACCTCTAAGCTGAGGGATATGCGGGTCAATCTTCCCAAAAACGATATGTCTTCAGGAAGAGGATACAGAAGAATAGAATGTGATTCTGCGGAATTCGTTGGTCGGGATGGCGGGATTTGAACCCACGACCTCTTGCGCCCCATGCAAGTACGCTACCAGGCTGCGCTACACCCCGTTTCATTTGAGGTAAGCATTATAACAGCTTTTTTTTCAGATGTCAGTATCTTTTTAACTATTCCCAGCAATTCTCAGCATGAAAACTTGAATTCGCGATAATTCAATGAGTTATCAAAAATATCCATGATTTTGCAAAAATTGTAACACATTGAATATTTTCGAGATTATTTTCATCCCAAAAATTGCGGGACGAAAACTAAAAAATGGACGTTAAACTCGCCAATACGGTAAAATTATATGATAACTAATGATCTGATTAGCCCATCAATTTTACAAATGATTTAAGACCACAAACCCCAACCTATTACGAGTGTTCTCTTTGAAACATTTTTACTTCCATTTGCTGCAAATCGTGAAAACGTTCTTCCTCACACTGATTATTGTGTTAGGATTACAACTTTGTTATTTTTATTATATGCAATATTTTGTTGAAAAACAAGCGCATCGCTGGTTAGATATCGTTTTATTAGATTTGTTGAGCGAATGGGACGAACAACAATTCTTAACCCATAGTAGCGATACGTTGATTCAAAATATCACGGTAGAACAACGCAATAGCACGCGACAGATATTTGACAAATTGGATGAATTATTTCAATATACTGGCTCTAAAGGTCAAATCATTCAATACGGACTGTTTTTACAAACAACCCAAATTCGTTATCAAGCGCACGCCCATTTTAAACACGGAATGTTTTTTACAATCATCACGTTAGTCGCGGACGGGGAACATTGGAAAATTGATCAATTTTACTATGAATATGTATTTTATCCCCAACAAAAACAACAAGGTTCACTACGACTGATCTAAGCCATGCACACCGATTCTCACCGCTTGATTTTTAGCTATCTGATTGGAATTATTATTTTTTTACTCTTTGTGATTGGGATTGAATATTATATTGGTTGGCAAATTCTGCTCGCGCCGTGGCGACAAGTGTCGTGGCAAGCTCTCGGAATCACATGCAGTTTGGTGTTTTTCAGCTATGTGGTGCGCGCCATACGAATTTACAGTTATTTTTTGCCAGAAACACGGGGAGAATTTGTAGCGTGTTTGAAATTGACCTTATTACATAATTTTTTCAATAACTTATTGCCGATGCGCGCCGGCGAAGTTTCTTTTCCAATGTTAATGACGCGCTATTTTTCCGTGTCACTCACCCGTTCTGTCGCAGCATTGGTGTGGCTACGCTTGCTCGATTTACACGCATTATCCTGTGTCGCATTCATTATGTTGGGGCAATGGTGGTTTGATTGGCGATTGAATATTATTTTGAATATCTTATGGTTAGCACTCCCCTATCTTGTTTTTATCGTCATTCACCGGGTCTCAAATCTCCCCGTGTCTTGGAAATTGTCGCCACGAATGATGCAGATTATTGCGGCATTGCCTCAGACTCACGCGAGTTTTTGGCAAATGTGGTTGTGGACAGGGTTGAATTGGGGGGTGAAAATTGCGGTATTCGCATGGATTTTACAGCTATTTGCCCCGTTAACCTTTGCGATTGCCTGTTTAGGCGCGATTGGGGGAGAATTAACCAGTATTTTGCCTGTGCATGGCGTGGCGGGCGCAGGAACGTATGCCGCAGGAGTGGTCGCTGGATTGTTACCCTTTGGTTTGTCGGCGCGTGAGGCATTGCAAGCAGCGGTCAATTTACATTTATTTTTCTTGAGCTTATCAATTGTCGGCGGCTTGATTGGCTTCTTTCTCCATACGCCCCGTATTGCTACAGCGGCAACATCTTGAGTCACTCCTACTTGTAACCATTTTAACCCTTTGTCTGAATCAGAATTGACAGAATTTGAGAATTTTCAGAATAACGGCAACCATCTATTCATCTTCAGCATTTCATTTTGGTTTTCATTCTGGAAATTCTTGAATTCTGTCAATTCTGATTCAGACAGAAAA
>DYNO01000259.1 GCA_020721025.1 Thiomargarita sp.
AAAAATTGGGATTCAATCGGTAATTTATTTGTCTGTCATTTTTGCCAACCAAGCCACCACAGACATGGATAAAGTTGTGTATTCTTGGGCAGTTAAGCGAGAACAGTCAAAACGATAACGTTGATGTAATTGCAACATTTGTTCTAAATCTTGTGAAATCAAGTGAGTACGTTGTAGCCATTCACGTATCGTTTCACCTTGATGACGTTGATAGCCAGCGTGTTCAAGGCGCGTTAATATTTGATAAAACGGTGAATCTTCCCCCTGTCGCACATAATCTTTCGATATCACCATGGGTTGAGTTTCTGATTTCACTCGCTCTTTAAAATACAACCGCCACAATAATACTATCATCAAAACAATTGCCAATCCCAATAACCAACGGTTATCAACTTCTTGTTCGCTCCATCGCCATTGATAAAATTTGTAGGTAATCCAACCATAAACATCGTGCACCGGTTGCCACACACTGGCTTGAGCGGTTTCAATCGCGCTCCAATCTGCCGGGGTATTGTCAATTTCCTGCCATGTCCCATTGAGATAGGCTAAAGCCCACGCATGTGCATGACGTTTTCGCACAATATACGCATCTTCAAGATAGCTATATTCTTGCACAGCATGTCCCGCTGCATAACGTGCTGGAATACCGGCGGCGCGCAATAACAACACACTTGCCGTTGCAAAATATTCACAATGCCCGGTGCGAGTTTGTTGCAAAAAATATTGTAAGGGCGTGATATTTTTCTGAGGCGTGGCGGCTAATTCGAGAGAATAACGAAAATGTGTATGAAAAAATTCACTGATTTGTTGCACAGCTTGTTGTGGGGTGCGTGATAAATTTAATTCATCAACCAATTGCGCTAAATGTTTTTGTTCGGTGGCGGGGATGATACTGTCTTCTACGGTGGGTAATTTATCACGCGGCGCACCGGTGGCGGCAAAGTATGCGTCATAGTTGACTAATCCCGGTCCTTGGGTAATTTTGACCGTACCTAGGGAACTCAAAAATAGATTTGCACCAACCAATTTTCCCAACTTATAGCCATCATTTGGCAGGGCTAAAACCCCGTGTCCACGCCGTAAGTAACCAGAAATTTTAATAAAATCAGGGGAAGGAGGCACTATTTTTTTGAATATCCAACTATCATCCTCTTCCGCGGTCAATGGAAGAAGTTCAGCTTTTTTGCTAAACCACGAGCCATTATAATAAGTATTGTAACTGGCTTCCCGCAACAACAAAGGGTAAGGAGCCTTGACGCGCAACACAATGCTGTCTGATTCCTTCAACCGTCCGATATCGCCAATGGCAGTGCTTTGTTGATAAGGATCGCGCCCACTGTCCCATGCTAAAAACCAATTCAGCACCCATTCTTCGATTTGCGATTGGAGGCGATATAATCCTAATTGTCCAGTAAAACCAAGCATTCCCACCAAGAGCAAACAACTTGACCACATCAACCATGAATATCGTCGCGGGCGGATGGCGGCTAATCCCCATGTTCCCAGCAATAAAGTACCGAGGAGAAACCAATAATTTTGATCCGTCGCGCTGGTGGATAAAATACAAATCATCCAATAAGGATAACGTAAATCCACACGTTGCAACGGAGGCAGGGCAAACCATGTTTGATACGCTGTTTTTTTATCCTCAAGATTGCGTAACGAGGAAAATAAGCTGCTTAATTTAACCGTGCCTTGGGTGCTGTAAACTTGGGCGAATAACAGCGGAAAACACAACATAGGCAACCAGTTAAGCAGGAGAAATAATCCCTCACGTCCATACTGGTTAAACAGGTAAAACGCTGCTCCAGCAAATAACACCGCACAAATATCGGCAAAACGATTTAATTCCTTATCAGATAAATCCCATCGCCAATGAAACCAACGCGCAGCTTCTAAAACAATAGCTTGCACGCCAGCAAAGGGTAATAGGTCGCTTTGCCAACCCCAAAATAACAACGTGGTACCAAGAAAAAATGGGGGAATCATGACCGTAGATGCAATTGAAATAATAGTAAAACAGCGGGTGCGTTGAACGGTTAACGCGCGTGCAAGTTGGCATTTTCCATCAAATATGTGCGCAGTTGTCGTTTAAAAGTTCTTGACTCCTTCGGTAAAAATTCAAAAAAGTCGGGTTCGCCCTTGGTGCCCATCTCTTGCAGGGTAATCGCCACCTTATACGGTTGACTTTCTTCCGCAGGCGAGGTGGCACTGATGATAATCTCCAGATTTTCATAAGTTTTCGTTGGAGTCGAGAGCGGAACATCGCGAGTGGCTTCTTGAGTCACATTGAGTTGCGAAGAACTGACGATTTCCTGAATCATGCCTTGAATTTCACGCAAGATTTTTTGTTCTCGTTCTGTTCCTTTTAATTGAAAAGAAATGCTTTTTACCGCTGGAGTCAAATTTTTTAAATGCAACTCCTCATCTGGGTTGACCGAGAGATTTCCGGTCTTCGTAGGTTGTCCCGCGCCCGCTTTGTTGGATGTCGCTGTTGCAGGGGGGGTTACAGGTGCCACCGGAGTCGAACGTTGATGAAGTGGTTTCACCTGAATCACTGGCGTTTCCGCGGAGGATGAACCCTTGGGACGGAGGTTTAACACCTTGGTTAAATAAGATTTTAGTTCGTTATAAAGCACGTATTTGTCACGAGAAGTATAATCGAAAAACTCCGATTTCGCCTTGACACTTGTCCCGGCTTCTTGCAATGTAACGCTCACCTTGTAAGATTGAATTGCATCCAGCGGCGCGGTCACTCCCACCATAATTTCGAGATTTTCAAAGGCTTTTAACACCGGAGTCGCATCAGTATCATCAGACACCGGCACTCTCACCACGCCCAATTTAGAATTATTGATCACGCTCTGAATCATATCCCGTATTTCGTTCAATTGTTGCTGTTCTCGTTCCGTGCCCGACAGTTTTACTGACACATTTTTGACACTTGCAGTCAAGTTTTTCAATTGCACTTCATTATCGGCTTGCACTTGATCCTGTGGCAGGGCATGAGCAGTGATTAAATTCATCACCGTCAGCAAAACAAATATCCAATATTTCATATCAACATACTCCATTTAAAGATAAAATAAGCTGTCATGGTAAATTTTCAGAACTTTAAAGGTTTGACCAGTGAATTTCTCTAAATAATTAATCACTTGTAACCGACCCCAACCGAATAGACTATAATTCAATTATCAATATAATGGACAATTTTATCATTTGCTATAAAATCAATCTATTGGAAACATTGCAGCTTCTAAACCATTGACAATCATTAACAAAAAAAATGATTATCAGTGATATTCCCGTCGTATCAAACTATTTTCGCAACTGCTTGATGACTCAAGTCTTACGGTCACTATGACGGGCGATTAAAGTCCCGCTGAAACTTGTCGGGACTGACAGCAAAAAACAATTTAAGCAGCGTAATTGTTCAGATTAATTGCGGCATTTAAATCACGATCAATCACAAACCCACAAGCATCGCATTCAAAAATACGATCCTTCAAAGTTAGGATTTTCTTGACTTCGCCGCAATTTGAGCAAGTTTTGCTGCTTGGGAAGAATCTATCGGCAATCACGACAGTACAATTTCTTAAGATTGCTTTGTATTCAATGAATTGCCGTAGCATTCCGAACCCAACATCTGCAACGGAGCACTGATTCCCGAACTGATTGAAATTGAGACAAAATCTTAAAACAGTCCAAACGATTGATTATCTCTGTTAAATCCTACCTTATTGGGTTGTAATGTCACTGAGAGGTTTTATCGCATGGTTCGTCATTTTAACAAAATCCTGTTGTTTATACAACACATTCCGTTAATTTTGATTTTGGCTGAGGAGTGAGTTCCTGTTACCAAAATAACTAG
>DYNO01000072.1 GCA_020721025.1 Thiomargarita sp.
AACAATACGCCAGACCACGTTTTTTGTTGCCGCAAACATTCCCACAACTCATTATTATACATGGTGCGAGGGGTATGCTTGTCCGACAAAAACGACTCATTTTCGCCCTGAATTTCACTGCCATTGTAACCAGTGACCCGCTGAAACGCAGGATTTGCATAAAGAATATTGGCGTTTAAATCAGTGATCGATATCGCAACATGGGATTGTTCAACCGCTTCATAAAACAGTTGTGGCGGTAAAATACTGCGACCTGATAACATAGTATCCCCGTAAATTGTTGATTTGGTTGTGTCAGCAGTTTTAGATAAATGAATAATTAATTGATTATAATATTATTTTTTAAGAAAATGTGATATACCAATGTGAATAATTGAGCGATTTCATCTTTAGATTTGAATCGGTTAGCGAACCAAGATCAATATTGATAACTCTCTGATTTCGCATAAAATATTAGATTTAGGAAATTCATGGAACGTGAGATTGAAGCAGCGTCACGCATAAAAATTTCAAACGTCAAATTATCCTTGCTTAATCCGCTGTCAACAAGAATCCTTCATCGCATATTCTACAATATCTTTTCGTTTGCCGCTGAACAATGAAGTCAATGATGTTTAAATGGAATTAAACCCAAGTTTTGGAAACATGATAAATTTAAATACGTTAAAATTAAATTTTTGCTAGCAATACCGTCGCCAATTTTTTTGAAGAATCCATTTTTTTGCTATACTGATTACCTATCGTGATATGATTTTAGAAAGCCGTCACATTGAGTTTATCTGAATTTCAAAACATAATCAATTGATTTTACTTGCCATTTGTAATCAACAATTTCATGGTGAACAACATGATGAAAAATTTCAGCATTGCCAAAAAATTCCTGATTCTGTCATTGGTTGCCATTTCCGCCCTCGTATTGATTGGATTATATGGACTGTTCAACACCTATTCAACGTTTCACTGGGTTGGTAAAGTTTACGAAACCGTCGGCAAGATTGAGAACATTAATCAAAAAATTGCTTATCCATTGAACGAGTTGCGTCAAACCTCGCTTTCTTTAGTCACCGCTCCCAGCCAAAAATTGCGTGAAGCATTTCAACAACAAGAAGTTAAATTAATCAATCAGTTAGAAGAAAATTTCACCCAATGGCAACAAACCCTCGTTGATCAAGAAAAACGGGAATTTGAGAAATTAACCGCCGCATGGCAGCAATATAAAACATTACTGCTTTATACCAATGAGCAAGCGTTAGCCGGGTATCGAGAAGCCGCGTTTATCAATGTGACTGGGGCAGAAAAACAGCAATTCGATGTTTTATTTCAACAATTTTCTGATTGGATGAAACACAATGTGACTCAAGCAGAAGGTTTATATTCCTTGGCGAAGCAAAATTTTTCATCCATGCAATGGGTCTTTGGCGGGGCATTTGTGGTATTTACCTTGACCGTCATCTTGCTTAGTTTGTACTTGGCGCGTGGCATTATTGGTTCATTGAGTCAAGCGGTGCGAGTGGCAAATACGGTAAGCAAAGGAAATTTAACGATAATTACCGAATCAAATTATCCTACGGATGAAGCCGGGCAAATGCTCACCGCGATGCACGAAATGGTTGATAATCTGCGTGAAATTGTAATGCAGTTACGCCATACCGTGAAATCCATTACCACCACCACCAGCCAACTCATTGCCACCAATACCAAAATTTCCACAGGAGCGCGACAACAGGTATCTGCAACCGAATTGACTTTCAAAGCAATCGCTCAAGTTGATGATTCAATTGAACAAGTTTCCATAAATGCTCAATCTCTGCTCAACAATGTAGAAAACACCGCCAGTTCGATAGAGACGATGAACCAAGTAATTCAATCAATTGCAGGCAATATCGCCAAACTCACACACGCGGTCAATGACACATTTAGCAGCATCGAACAGATGGCGGGATCGATAGAACATATTGCGAATAATACTCGTGATGTTGGGCAATCTTCCAAAATCGCGGTGCAAGAAGTGGCGGAAGGGCGGATTGCGGTGAAAGAAACCATTACCGAGATGTATGAAATTTCGAGCACGATGCAAGACATTGTTGCAGTGATTGAGCGGTTAGACGCAAATAATCGTAAAATCAATGGTATCGTCGATATTATCAGCGATATTGCCGAGCAAACTAATTTATTAGCCCTCAATGCTGCAATTGAAGCGGCACGCGCAGGGGAACATGGACGGGGCTTTGCCGTTGTTGCCCAAGAAGTGCGTAAATTGGCTGAACGTTCTGGCAGTTTGTCGAAAGAAATCATCCATTTAACTGATGACGTGCAAAAAGATACCCAGAGTGCCAGACAGGTAACGCAATTAGGTACGTCGAAAGCGGAAAAGGGCGTGCAATTGGCGACCCAAGCGGGTGAAGTATTAGAGCAAATTATGGGAACAATTGCCAAAGTCAATCAGATGGTGACAGAAATCGAGAAAACGACTGAAAATCAAGCGAAATCGTCCGAAAAAGTGGTCAAAACGGTTGACAGCATTTGGCAGGTTGCCCAAGAAGTTGACACAGCAACTAGGGAACAAGCGGTGAGCAGTCAACAGATGATTGCGGCGGTGAGCATGATGAGTCAGATGACGCGGCAGGTTTCGGAGGAAATGGGCGGGCAAAAACGCGGGACGAGCCAAGTGGTGATGGAAGTGAAAAATATCGCCTCGATTTCGCAACAAAATCTTGAAACAGTGAGCCAAATTACTGAAATTGCAGATAGTTTAAACGAACAAACTCGTGAATTACAAAAACTGACGAACTTTTTCAATTACCAACGTTCTTGAGTATTTTTCGAGATGACGATGCGGTAGTTTTTTATTTGAAATAACTTTTTATCCTCTGATCCTCTTTTTATGGAACAAACTGACCAAAATACGCAATTTACCCAAGCAAAAACTTTATATGACAAGGGGTTAGCCGCGTTTCAACAACAAGATTTTGCTCAAGCAGAACACTGGTTGCAACAAGCGATTACGCTCCATCCGACTGATAACTATTGCATTCAGTTGGGCATTGTGTATGGGGTGCAAAATCAAGATGAGGCAGCATTGACATGGTTTCAGCGCGCTATCTCATTGAATCCGAATAATTACGCTCCGTATTTTAACATCGCCAATGTGTTACAGGGGCAGCGGTTACTCGACAAAGCTCTTGATTATTATCAATATGCTTTTACGCTCAATCCCCTCTTTGCCCCGACGTACAATCATGTGGGTGACATTTTGTATATTCAAGAAAAATATGACCGAGCCATTGTTTATTATCAACATTCGCTTGCGTTGCAGCCGGACGCGTATGAGACGTTGTTAAATTTGGGAAAATCTTGCTATCGTAATGGTCAACAACCCCAAGCAGTTCATTATTATCAACAAGCCCTTTCGCTGCGACCCGATGCCGCAGAAGCTCATTTTGGATTATCTTTATCGTTGTTATTGTTAGGAAATTACACGGAAGGTTGGCAAAAATACGAATATCGACTGCAATTAGACGAAGGCGGGGTAAAACTCCCTATTTTCAAAAAACCTCGTTGGGATGGCAGCAATTTAGCCGGACGGCGTTTATTGGTATTATGTGAACAAGGATTGGGAGACACGTTACAATTTTCGCGTTATTTGCCGTTAATTCAAGGTGGTCGCGTGATTTTCACCTGCCAAACTGCATTGATGCCGTTGTTTGAAAATTTCGTGGGAATTGATGAACTGCTTGAATATCAAGAACAAGAACCCAAGATAGATTATGATGTTTATATTCCCCTGATGAGCTTGCCTGCGTTATTCCACACGACATTAGAAACGATTCCCCATCATGTACCCTATCTCTCTGTTTCACCACAGAAAATTGCACAGTGGCAACCGCGTTTTGATCACCAAAAATTTAACATTGGTATCGTGTGGTCAGGCAATCCACAATTTATCGACAATCATAACCGCTCTTGTCAATTAGCCGATTTTTTGCCATTGGCACAGATTTCTGAAATTCAACTCTATAGTTTACAAAAAGGTGACGCGGCACAACTGCAACTCACTGAATTTACCGAATTATCTATCATCAACTTAAATCAAGAATTACAAGATTTTGCCGATACTGCCGCAGTATTGCGTTGTTTAGATTTATTGATTTCCGTTGATACCTCAGTGCCACATTTGGCGGGAGCTTTGGGTGTTCCAATCTGGCTGTTATTGAAGTATGTTCCTGATTGTCGTTGGCTTTTGGATAGAAATGACAGTCCGTGGTATCCGACGATGCGGTTATTTCGTCAAACATCTCCAAAAAATTGGCAACCAGTATTTCAACAAGTCACCGAAGCGTTGCAACAGTTTAAAAAATCAAGAATTTTGTCGGATCACCTGTAAAATTCCTTGCATCAAATCCAGCGGCGTTGGTGGACAGCCGGAAATCACTGCATCGACTGGGATAATATGATGCACAGCCCCACAACTGGCATAGGAAACTCCGAATTCGCCTCCATTGACCGCGCATTCTCCCATAGCAATCACTAACTTAGGGTAGGGAGTCGCTTCGTAAGTACGCATCAATGCCGCCTCCATATTGCGAGATACCACGCCGGTCACCAGTAGCATATCCGCATGACGAGGGGAAGCAACGAAATGAATTCCAAATCTTTCAATGTCATAGAATGGATTGCTCAACGCATGAATTTCGAGCTCGCACGCATTGCACGATCCCGCGTCCACTTGGCGAATCGCTAAACTTCCACCAAAACAACGCACTATCTCAGCCTTGACTTGTTTACCAGTTTCTTCAACTTTGGCATCTCGTTCATGATGGGATAATGTGGGTAGAGATTCGGTGATAATACCTATCTTACGAATTTTATTGAGAATTTTGAGCATAACGAGTGTTTGAATGAGTCATAATGAGTGGAACACGAAGTGAATATGATGAATCTATCGAAAATGTTAATTTTCACCCACCGATTGAAATTAAAATAAAACTATAAAGTTGGATAATAAATTTCATTTTAAAACCGATGGTTAGCTACATTTTACTGGAATGAACAATGTCCTAATGATTCATCAAGGCTTCGATGCAATTGCTGAGATTTTAGCACACATCACGACCAACATTTTTTTGGAGTCTAAAAACGGTAGATTGTCAAAAAGACCGTTTTAAACTCCAAAATGTCGAAATGTCAATTTATATCAAATTTTACTTGAAAAATTCAATAAAATCATATAATTAATCGAACAAGTTATCCAAATCGGTTAAACTCAGCCCTTTGTAGGTGAAATCATCGGGAGTCAATTCGCTACCTTCACGCGACTGACAATGCGTAATGACAGCGCGCAATGCCTGTTCATACGCGGTCGCCAGCCGTTGTATTGTGGCGAGTTGATAGCGTTGTTGATGATAAGTCAATGAAATTTCTAATTTTCCATCGACAACCCAACTTAAAATATCAATATCGTGTACCCGCGGCATCTGGGGACTCATTCCCTGCCCCACAGAATCCCAATCGACTGTAAATATTGAAGATTCATCCTCTGCCGTGTCGAGTTGTCCCAAGTAATTGAAACCCAATTGTGCCACATTATCTTGCGAACTCAGCCCCATTTTCTGCTGTGGTGGCGTTAAGTATTTGAGAACACCGTAATTTAAACCGAAATTAGGCACTTTTCGCAACGATTCCTTGATAAACTTGATCTGATAGCCCAAATCTTCAGTTTCCGGCAATTCCAACACAAACGGGTAGATGCTCGTAAACCAACCGACCGTGCGACTCAGGTTCAAATCTAATACTTCCCGTCCATATTTTTCAAGCACAATCAAGGTTTTATCGCCAGAGTGCCACTGTTTCAATGCCAATGCCAACGCGGTCAATAATAAATCGTCAATTCGCGTGTGATACGCCTGATGGGCATCGGTCAATAAAATTTGTGTGTCCATTGCCGACAATGCGAACGTAAATTGCGTCGTTTCTGCAATACAATTGTCCGCAGTATCGAAATCCCGTGGCAAACTACGCACTAAGGTTGATTGCACCGCTTGCCAATATGGAATTTCCTGCACCACTGCGTCACTCTGGGCATGTTCTAACAATCTTTCTGCGTAATTTTTGAAAGAGTCTGTTTTTAAAGGCAATTGAATGGCTTGTCCCAATGTGGCGTGAGTGTAAGCAGTCATTAAGTCTTCCAACAAAATTCGCCATGATACGCTATCGACGACCAAGTGATGAATCACGATAAACAATTGATCTTCTTGGGGTAAGTGGAATAATATCGCCTTCATCAACGGGCCCTGACCGAGATTGAAACTTTCATGCAGCGCGTTGGCGTAACTTTCCACCTTGGTCGTCGGTTCAGATTCATTAGTTAAATCAATTGATTGAAAATTCACCGGGTAATCGATGTCGGCATTTTGCTGTCGCACGACAAGCCCCTTGAGATTGTTGTATCCCAATAAAACTTCCGCCACTTGGTAATGCAATCGCAACGCATCATGATGAATTTGCAGCATTTCAAACACTGTGCGTAGTCGGTCTGCATTCAAACGCGCCGCGGATTTTAGTAACACGGATTGATTGAAATGATGTAATGCCGGATTGGGCTGGGCAAAAAACCACGCTTGAATTGGACTTAACGGCACATCTCCTGTCACCACATCTTGCTCAATTTCACGCTTCAATACTTTGATTTCTAACGCTAATTCGGCAATCGTGGGTGATTGGAAAATATCTCGTACTTCTGCCGCCCAACCTTCTTGATGCAGTCTTGATATGATTTGAATGGCTTTAATCGAATCGCCGCCCAAAGTAAAATAATTGTCATAAATTCCAATCACTTCCTTACGCAACACTTGAGACCACACTTCAACCAGTTTTTGCTCCATTGTCGTGCGCGGGGCAGCATAATTGTGGGATTCTGTGACGGTTGTTATCTCTGGCATTGGCAGGGCTTTTTTATCGACCTTACCATTTGGAGTCAATGGAAGTTGTGCTAACTCCATGAAATATGACGGTAACATGTAGTTTGGCAGGGAATCAATCAAGAAATTTCGTAAATCGTCTGTGGTGAGTGCCGGCTGCATGGGAATCTGTCCGTCTGCAAACAATTGTGCATAAAACGGCGTGGCACGAAACAGTGATTTATCGTGATAAGACGCGTAGTTAAATGGCACAGGGACATGATTTTTGCGAATTATCTCGCCGTTGACGAAGAAATCTGG
The DNA here is from genome assembly GCA_020721025.1 of Thiomargarita sp. Taxonomy (GTDB): domain Bacteria; phylum Pseudomonadota; class Gammaproteobacteria; order Beggiatoales; family Beggiatoaceae; genus DYNO01. The sequence goes on from DYNO01000072.1 coordinate 7,218, forward strand.
ATTTAAGCCGTTAGAACACAGTTTGCGGTCAATGGTCGCGAGGATTTTGTCGCCGGGTTGTACTTCAATGCCACTGAGATCAATCGGTAAATAAACCGGAATCCAACTGGCTTGTTGTTCAAGAATATCAACGACATGGCTCGCGTCAGTGTAAAGTGTCAACCAGACTAAAAATCCGGTGAATACACCTGCTTTCTCGATCACCAATTCAATGGAATGCGTGGTTTCAAGCGTAATCTCTTGAGTGTAATCCAAATCTTCAAATACATCCGCATTGGAAAGCAGTGCGTTGTGGTTGAAATTCTTCACACATAATCTCAAGTCAAAAGAGTAGCCTTTTTGTGCAAAAATCTGTTTCACATAATGCGCGGCTATCGGTGAAAAATGATAATCAAAATCGGTGGTTGGCAAGCTAAACGCGGCAATTTTGGTCAAACTACGCTGTGGAATCATACAACGCCCATCGTGTAAAAAATGGCGGGTTTCGTTGATAATTTTTGCGGAACCTTCGGAGCCACCAATTGCACCAACGATTTCTGAGATACAATAATCAACCTTTTCAGTGAGTTCGACTTGAGTTGCATCCCCATGGATTAGGATAATGCGATCTTCCAATCCTAAGCGTTGTAATGTCAATTGAGCTTTGCGATAGGTTTCTTCTAATAATTCAATCGCATAGATTTTTTCAGCCCCCGCTTCGAGGCACAATCGGCTTAAAATAACTTCTGGACCGGGTCCAATCTCGACAACTTTCTTATTTTTCAATGAATTAAACGCGGCACGGTAGCGTTCGTTTCTGGCTTCATCGGTTGCCATACTGCGATAAACCACATCATCATACACATAAAATTCTGCGATAGATGGAAATAATTCCACCTTTTGTTTGCGTGTAAAATAGGCACTCAAGGTTTTTTCAGTTGCCTTGTCACCCTTCGCCGCGACCACAACTTCTTGAATATACGGATGTTGGCGCAATGCGTATTCAATTTCACTCAGCTCAATCCGATGTCCGGAAATTTTGACTTGATCGTCGGTGCGCCCCAAAAATTCCAAATTGCCCTCCGCTAACCAACGTCCCAAATCCCCCGTTTTATACATCTTTTCACCGGGTTTGAATGGATTATCGACAAATTTTTCCTGTGTCAAACTGGGATTGTTCAAATAGCCGCGTGAAACCCCATGACCAGCAATACATATTTCGCCTACGATGCCAATTGGCGCAAGGTTTAAGCCAGAATCAAGCACATAGATTGCCGTGTTGACCACAGGTTTTCCGATAGGAACGTTGTGATTATCCCATTGATTTTCTTCAACTTGATACAGCGTGGCACAAATTGAAGTTTCCGTAGGTCCATACCCATTGAAGTAATTTTTATTTTGGGCGTAAAACTGAACGTCCTCCACAATAGCAGGCTCACCAATGGTCATGAGCGTACGCAATGTAGGCAGGGGATGATGGTTGAGCGCGTTGAGATACACCGGCGGCAATAAACAAATGCTGATAGCTTGTTTTTCCAGATATTGAGCAAATTTTTGTGTATTTTGAATCGTTTCCTTGCTGATCAATACTAAAGTTGCTCCAGAAAGTAGCGCGAGAAAAGTTTCATCCAAGGACGCATCAAAGGAAGCGGAAGCAAATTGCAGCACTTTGTCACGTTGAGTCGCCTTAAAGGTATGAATCTTATCATAAACCATATTCACAAAACCCCGATGTTCTATCATCACCCCCTTGGGCTGTCCGGTGGAGCCGGAAGTGTAAATCACGAAGGCAAGATCGCGGGCAGTTGCTCGAATCGGTGGATTTGCAAGATTATTCGATGAAATTTTCGGTAATTCAATAATATGCTGTAACGATGGCGATGAAATTGACTCCTGTCCTTGCACAATCAAGAGACGGCAACAACTGTTATTTAACATGTAGTTAATCCGATCTTGTGGATAAGTAGGGTCTATCGGTAAATACACGGCACCGGTTTTGAGCACCGCTAACAATGCAATGACTAATTGTTCTGAACGTTCTACCGTTACAGCAATAATTTCATCCGCTTGCACTTGATAGGTATCTAATAATTCATGAGCAATCCGGTTTGCCGCTTGATTTAACTCGCGATAGCTCATTTGCCGGTTTTCAAACGATAAGGCGATGTGATCGGGGGTTTTGGCAACTTGGGCTTCAAACAGTTCAATCACCGTGCTATCATCAGGATAGGCTTGATGGCGATTATTGAACCCTTCCAACAACATTTCCCGCTCGGAATTACTCAGAATATTCAGGTGCGCCACAGATTGCGTCGGTTGATTGAGAATACTTTCAACCAGATGTTTAAAATGCCCGCCCATCTGCTGGATACGTTCCATTTTAAATAAATCTGTGTTGTAATTCAGTTCTAACTGGAGCTGCTCATCTTGCTCAATAAAGTGAAACATCAAGTCAAAACGACTGGTATCCCAAGCACTTTCTTGTGTAAAAGGTGAAAATTTCAAGTTTGGCAATTGCAACTTGGTAACTTCGATATTTTGCAACATTACCATCACGTCAAACAAGGCGGCATGGCTCATGTCTCGTTCGAGTTGTAATTCGTCAACCAGTCGATCAAACGGGTACATCTGGTGATCGAACGCATCTGTGGTGCTTTGTTTGACGCATTGCAGCACGCTAAGGAAATCTTGATTTCCAGTCACCGTGTCTCGTAGAGCTAACGTATTGACATAAAAGCCAATTTGGTCTTCTAAATCCGGATGATTTCGCCCAGCAATCGGAGAACCGATGATAATATCTTCCTGAGCCGTATAACGATATAATAACGTGCGCGTTGCCGCCAATACAAACATGAATAAACTGACTTGTTGTTGTTGACAAAATGTCGCTACATTTTCCGTTGTTCTGGTGTCAAAATGAAAATGTAGGGTATGTCCACGAAAGGTTTGCACGACCGGGCGGGGAAAATCGGTGGGCAAATTCAGTTGGGGTAGGGGTGGCGCAAAGCGTTGTAACCAATAGTTTTGATGCGATTGGGCGGCATTATCTGCCAATATCTGATGCTGCCATTGGCTATAGTCTTTATACTGAATCCGCAAGGGGGGTAAATCAGCCGTTTTTCCTTCCAAAACAGCGCGATATAACGTTGATATTTCCTGCATCAGAATATCCAACGACCATACATCGCTGATAATGTGGTGGATATTGAACATGAAAATGTGACGTTGCGGCGCGACTTTGAGTAATTGCACTCGCATCAAGGGCGCGCTTGTTAAATCAAAAGGTTGTGCATGATCTTGTTCGACCCATTGTGTTGCAATTTCGAGTGAATTCGGGCGTTCTGTCAAATCAACAACGGGCAGGGTAAAAGCCACTTTTGCTAAAACCTGTTGTTTTAATTCACCATCGACCATGACAAAACGCGTCCGTAGCACTTCATGTCGTGCAATGAGCTGTTGAAAAACCTGCTCTAATATCGCAGCATGGCATTCGCCATCAAGCCAATAAACTGAGGGTAAATTGTACGCCCGCGCGTCGATATCCATTTGATGCATCACCCATAATCGCCGTTGGGCATGGGACACGGGATAATGATCACTCTCAGGAATGACAGGAATTGCGGCAAACTGGGATTTTTTCGCCTGATCAATCAATTGTGCAAGACGTTGCACGGTCGCATGTTCAAAAAAATCTTTCAAACTGACTTCCACTTCAAACACTTTGTAGATTTTTGACACAGTGCGAATGGCTTTGAGAGAGTCGCCGCCCAAGTCGATGAATAAATTTTGCACCCCTACCTTGCTTAAACCGAGAATTTCGCCCCAAATCGCAGCAAGTTTCTGTTCAGACACGGTATTTGGCGCAACGTATGCCACACGTTCATACAGCAATGCTTCGGGCTTGGGTAACGCTTTACGGTCGATCTTGCCGTGTAAATTGAGTTTAAATTCATCCAATTGCACGAAAAACGACGGAATCATATATTCTGGCACAAAAGTGCTGAGATGTTGGCGCAATGTTTCAACCGTCAAGGGCTGTTTCACGGTGTAATAACAAACCAACGAGGCAGTTTCATCATTTTTATGTGCAATGACAATAGTTTGCTGAATTGATGGATGTTGCAACATCGCTTGCTCAATTTCGCCTAACTCAATCCGAATTCCATTGATTTTCACTTGGTTATCAAGCCGTCCCAAAATTTCCACGCTACGATCTGGCAGATAACGTCCTAAGTCACCGGTTTTATACACGATGTCATTTTCGTCATTCGTCAATGGGTTAGGAATAAAACTCGCCTTGGTCAGAGCCGGATCACGATAGTAGCCATTGCTTAAAAAAGGTGTTTTGATATGAATTTCGCCGATCTCGCCAATGCCGGCTAACTGCTTGTTTTTAATGATTAATAAGGCAGTATTGGAAATCGGTTGTCCGATGGGGAGCATGTTTTGGGATTCTTTGGGAAGTTCCCGGATGCGGTTAAATGCCTTTGCTAATGTGGATTCTGAGGGACCGTAGAGATTCACCAATTCGACCCGTTCGCCGATCAAGCCGCGCCATTGTAGTACATCTTTGCTATACAAAGGTTCGCCAGCAAGTAGGACTCTTTCTAATTGGGGCAGGCTTTGTTGGGGTTGCTCTAAATTTTCTAACTCTCTGAGTAACAAGCGAAATAACGAAGGCACGCAGTGTACGGTCGTCAATTGTACGTGCTGCATCCACTGCAATAATTTTGTGGCACTGCTACGGGTTTCTGTGGATGGAATGCACAAAGTACCGCCTGCGATGAGGGGAACAAAGATGTCCCGCAAACTCACGTCAAAAGTAGGGGCGGCTAGAAAACTGACGCGTACTCGCTCGTCTAATCCGAACTCTTTGATTTCCCAATGAATAAAATGACTGAGACTTTTTTGTCGTCCGGTGATGGCTTTGGGATTTCCCGTAGAACCTGATGTAAATAACAGATAGATACTGTCTTCTGCATCCGCACTTAATTCTGGGTTATGGGCGGGAAATTGTTCTACTTCGTCCCAGTGAATAGCGGGCAACGGCGCAAGTTCAGCTTGCTGCAATTTTTGCTGTAAGGTATCTTGTAACCGTTTGTCTGTAATAATTAATTTTGGGGAAGTTTTGTTTAATACATAGTTGAGGCGATGTTCGGGCGTTGCCATGTCTAACGGTAAAAAAATCCCTCCGGCTTTTGCAACCGCAAGCAGACTGATGATGTATGCGATACTGGCGGGAAGAAATAGGGCAACAACAACATCTTTATCAACACCTTGGGCTTTCAGTGCATGGGCAAGTTGATTTGCGTGATGGTTCAGCATCTCAAAGCTAATTTCTTGATTATCCTGAATAATAGCGATATTTTGTGGAAACAAGCCAACGGTGTGTTCAAAAACGCTGTGAATAATTTTTTTGTTCATAGGAATTGTGAGATCATGAGGGAAACGTTCGTGGATTTGGTAAAATTAAGAATGCAATGATGCACATTTATAATCAAATTTTGCTATGTTGTATATGGTACTTAAGTACCATTTTGGATAGCATCCTAACTATCTGATATTTCAACAAAATGGAGAATTGACCGGCAAGCAATCTGACATTTTTATGAGTGCTTCAATAAATACCGTGTTCCCAGATGATATAGCGAGAGCTATGAAAGGACGGAAGGAAAAGCTATAATGAGGTATTGAAACAGATCAACAGAGTTTAGCCATGCACCGAATTGAAATTAAGAACTTTGGACCCATCAAACATTTTGAAGCTGATATCACAGATTTGATGTTTTTCATTGGAGCGCAAGCCAGTGGAAAAAGCACGATCAGTAAAATTATTTTCTTTTGTCGTTCATTAGGAAATGAATTATTGAACTACCTTTATGATAAGGATCGAGAAATTCAAAAACAGTTGGTTAGAGACCATCTATTTAGATATCTTGGTAGTTCTTTGGAAGAATATTTTGGTGAGGAAACAATAAAAAATCTTACTACTGAGATGGAGGTAATAGCTTACTTTAGCGATCAAGCCACAGTAAGAATTATTGCTACTCCTGCCGCTAATTGCATGGTAGTCAAGGTTATTCCTGATGAGCGTATGGTGGAATTGTTGAGTCCCATTCTGGAACAAATTAGGCAGTTTCAATTACAAGCTAAAAAGATGTTGGACTCCCAAGAACTCCTTATGGTTAGCAAAATATTTTCTACCAATGTTACAACCAAACTTTCCGAAATATTTACAGGCTCTCGCGGGTGCTTCTTTATTCCATCTGGACGCAGTGCTTTTTCAACTTTTGGAAAGCAATTACGACAAAGCGACGAAAAACATTTTGATCGTGTAAGTCGGTTGTTTCTAGGGCTGGCAAATGATATCAATAGTAAATTTACAATCTCTCCGGCACAACTTATTAAAAATAAAGAAAAATCTGGCATAAGCGAAGATTTAGATTTATTATTGAACTTTGCATTTACCCAGATGAAAACAATTTTAAAAGGTAGATACCGCTACGAGATTGAGCCTACTCCACATGATTCTGGTATGGGAAAAATTTATTATGCTAAACATAGCAGAGATAAATATGTCCGCTTATCCTCAGCATCTTCTGGACAACAGGAGGTTATATGGATTTTATATTTGCTTTTTAAGCTTATTTTAGACGATGTGCCTACGTTTAACATTATTGAAGAACCGGAAGCGCATTTATTTCCAGAAACTCAGAATCAACTGGTTGAATTTTTTGGATTATTTGCCAATGCGAAACCAGACAATCAACTGTTGGTGACGACGCATAGCCCGTATATTCTGACGGCATTGAATAATTTGATCTACGCTTATCAAGTGGGGCAGAAAAATCCGGATGAAGTCAATACACTGATTCCTAAACAATTTTGGATAGACCCGCGGCGGGTATCGGCGTATTTTGTCGAAAATGGTACGGCGCGCTCAATTATGGATGAGGAGTTGCAACATATCAATGCTGAAGAAATTGATCGGGCTTCTGATTTAACCAATTCGCTGCATGAACAATTGCTAGAGATTGAATTATTTGGAGAATCTCAATGACATGTGAAAATTGCTTTAATCACGCCAAGAATCAAAAATGTCAAAAATTCTGTGATACTCGCGAAATTATCGTGATTAGTGATAAAAAAAGCACCCAGTGGACGTTTAAAAATCCAGCGAAAAAATGCGTCTGTCACATTCAAATTGATGGCTGCATAATTGAAAATCAAGAAGTTAGAAAATGCGATCATCTGTTTTTAGTTTGTGATGAAAAATCTGCTTTTTTGATTGAACTGAAAGGTAAAAAGTTAGAAGATGCACTCGAACAAATTTTATCTACATTGCAACAACTTAAAAATAATTTAACTGGTTTCAATATTTACGCACGGGTTGCACTCACAAGAGCTCCGAAAATTTTATCGCCAAAAGCTGAAAAAATAGAAAAACAACTCGGTAAACTGCTAGGACACTCGCCCCTAGGTAGAGAAAAATTACGTTATCAAGCCTCTGCCCCCA
>DYNO01000073.1 GCA_020721025.1 Thiomargarita sp.
GGGTTATAGACCTGTTTCACTTGGTATTAAAGATTTCAAATCGGTTCTATATTCCAAAATACGCTTTTGTGAATCTAGGATAATAATGCCGCCTTCAGAATTTTTGAAAATATTTTCCCAGCGTTCCTGTGCCACGAGAAATTCGTGAGTAATATCGTTGGCAATCAAGGTATTTTCGATGTAAGCAATCCATAGATTTTCATTTTTAATCGCGCGAAATCGCACGTAGTAATCTTTTTCGTTGATATTAAAAGTGATTTGTAAATCAACAAAACCACCATCATATTGACTGATCTTGGTATAGAATTGAGAAATTCCTTTGCGATCTTTGGGACTGAAAATTTCTTCCAAAAAAAGACCAAGCAATTGCGTTTCTTCACAGGCGAAGATTTCACAAAAACGCTGATTGACCCGGAGGATTTTTAACAATTCATCTAAGATCAATAATCCAATTGGAAGCAGTTCATATTCGAGACAAGCGCAATAAAATGGTTGATTTAATGGTTGATTTGTAGTCATAACCTTCTCACTTCAAAAATACAAGATTCCGCACCACAAGCGATGCACTGAGTTTCTTCCGCGATGAACGTGCCAAATTTTTCTTGATACGTGCCTTCGCTGTAGAGTAATTCCATAATACCTGTGGCAACTCCAAGCATCATAAAACATTGGGGGTGCGAGCCCAAACCCCGAAATGATCTGAATCCTAAGGCTTCGTATCCGTTCAATAATTCTAAAACCAACCTTTCACCGAGGTCGAATTCCAACACTCGCAAGTTGCCCCAACCTAGCACTTTCATCAAGGCTATGATACCAAATAATGGGTCTTGTGCGTCTTTTATTTGGGGTACGACGAGTTGTTGCCATTCTTGGGAATTCATGAATCCGCCGAAGGTATTAACTACACAGTTTTCCGCAGTATCCACCAACAAGCGTTTTGCGGCACCGAATAAATTTTTCTGGCGCATGTTTTCCATATATAAGATACTGACCAGATTGAAAAAATCCACCGGGGTGTACGCGAGATAAACGCCAAATGCGGGAATTAATCCATCCTCATTACCGTGAATTGGCATCTCGGCAAAGGATTGAATAATGCTGATCTCGTCAATATTAGAAAACACGGCATGTTCGGATATTTTTTGAGTAAAATCAACTGGATGTTTTTCAAAATGTGCCAAGGGCGCAACCCGTTGTTGATCAACTCGAAATAGGCAGAAGGGATGACCGGAAACTTTACATTGTTCTTCATGAACATAGACCGTATTACCGGTAATCGCATAAATGATTCCCTGCAAAAAACCTTCGGTAAATGAACACATTGGCTCAATCCGTTCCCCAAATCCCGCCTGCCATCCCTCCACAAAATGCGACGTGGTGGTACGAGCAATTCCTTGTTCAATTTCATCAAGATACAACTTACCATACCCTAAATGGGCATAAAGCGATTCTGCGACTTTCCATTTATCACGAATGGTTTGTTCCGGTTGAAAAAAACGAGGAAGATAGCGCGCAAAAACATATTCCGCGGCTTGCAAAAACAGTGGCTTACCCGGCACCTGTTTAGAACTTTCCAAAGTACGCTGTAAACGAGCACTGTAATGGTGACAGTGAATTGCGACTTCAAAACCGCCAATCACACGACGGTGAGCATCATCATTGTAGTGCATATTGTATAGGTGAGAGACGGTCATCATGGTTACTTCCCAATCCTTTGGTTGTCAAAAATTCAATCGCGATGAAAATCAAGTGATGATTCGACTCCCTCAGATTTCTGAAACCTGACGGGGTTAAAATCATCACCAACGACTAATGCTTCACTTCCGACACTGGCAACGTTTCCTGTCCAGATTGCGCTTCAGATAGACTTGGTGACGGAATGGGTATTACCATAAAATCATTTAACGGCGAAGGTTTTGGCGCACCATTCACGATAAAACTGTTATTTTTCAAACTGGCAACAAAACGATAATTTTCCCCCTCTTCCACCAACCACTTTTCACCAAGTAATTCACGAATGCCCTCATCAGCCTGTTGTTCCGCTTGTTTTTCAATTGCTTCCTTTGAAGATTTTTTATCGGGAGTTTTATCATCTGTGACGGAAGGTTCGGACAACAACATTGCCAAAAGTTTCTGTAACAATTTCTTACTGAGAGTAAAATCTGCTTGCATCTGCAATGACATCAATAAACTATCAATATCTGTCAATGACTTAAATTTAGCCCCGTCCAGCCCCACCGTCATCTTGCCGCTCAACTGACCGTAATTGGTTTTGAGGTTGAAATCGTTTAAAGCCAATTTAGGAGACTTAACAGCCAATTTTGGCGCAACTTCCATCACTTTATTGAACAACATCAAGTACATCATATTTTCAGAAATACCATCTTTCAGCCGTTGTCGCTCAAATTCTCGTGCTGCCTGTTGCAGGGCAACCACCGGTTCAGCCGCCAAACTCTGTAACGCCAATTGACTATTGTAATGCAACGTTAAACTTTCGCCTAACACTTCTTTTGGCAACAGAGCCCCATTAAATTTCGTATTGAGAAAAAAACTCACTTGATCCGCTTGTTCGGTGCCACCAAGAGTCATTTCCAAGCGATCCATCTTACCTTGAGTGTCGCCTTGCTGAAGTTCAAATTTGCCCAGTTTAATATTGCCGGTGTGCACTTCGACCGAATTTTTCAACTTTTCTAAAACTGTCTCCGAAGAACCATTTTCTATCAGTATCTTAAAAGATTCCTCAGAATACGTCAGTTCCATTTTAGATAAATTCGCTGCTGCTTTCACCGCAATCAGATCGGCATCCAGCCTGCCTTCTAACGTGGTTTTATCCCAAACAATTTTATACTGATTTTCTTCTTCTACCGTTAAACCAGAAAAATCAATCTGATATCCAAGATTGGCAAAATCTTCGGTAAATTCGCTTTGTCCCGTGATACCTTTGAAATCAATAATAAATTTTCCCACCTCGCCCGCTGCCGGTTCTTCATGTTGATGAGCAGGAAGCACTATGTTACTCCGTCCTTTTCCCTCCGCATCAATCTCCGTTTGCACCGTGATGCTCGGCAGTTCCCCCACTTGTTTTGAAAAAGATTCTGAGAACAATAGCTTGATTTCAGAAGTAATTTTTAATGGCTTCGGATGCGCTTGCAACATTGCCATCACATCTTGTTTAAACGTTTGCAATAAAATCAACGGGTCAGCCTTCACCTGCTTGATTGGTTGGGGTGCGTCATCCGCGTTGAAACGATGTTGCAAGGTCAAGCCTTCGATATTCTTAACAAAATCAACTGCTTGATTTGCTTCCGCAGCTTCATTGGTTTCGGTCATTTCCTCACTAGGCGCGGATGGTGGCGGTGGTTCGGACAGTTGCGGCGGGGCAGGATCGGTTGCAGATTTTTCTGGAACAACAGACTTAATTTGTTGATTAACTTCAGTTTTTTCTTCAGTAGCGACTGCTACATTCAATGGAATCAATCCCACTGAACTGAGCAACATACTCGCCGCAAGAAATTGCAAGACTATTTTCATTGACGATTCCTTTCAAGATGTTAGGTTAATTATGGCATCATTCACTACAGTTGAAATCCAAATAAAATTCTAAAACTTAAGAGTTACGCAGTTCAAAATATAACTTAAATTCAATCAGTTAGCATCTTTGGATACAAATTTATATTTCATCTTAAGTGTGTCACTCCTCAAATTGTCCGAACGATGGCAAAGATGATGAATTGATAACCATAATTATGCAAAATCAAGCGATTATCAACGCACATTTGCGACATATCACGATTCAATTTCTCTCAATCCCTGCTAAAACTTGTCGCGAAAGCCGGGAATACTTTCATATAACAAATCTTTGGCTTTTTTACCAATACTACCCAAGCCTTTGAGTTCAAACTCTAAATAGATGCCGTTGGAATAACTCCGTTCTGTGAATGGATTGAGATAACGCCGAAATACCGTGCGAACTGCCCAACAACAACTTTCATATTCCACCCCCGCCAGCATTTCGACATCTTTATGATCTTGCAAGGAATAATTCCACCGCCCCAAAACTCGCCATTGTGGATGTAATGGATAATAAAAAGAAATATCGGTTTGCTCTAAAGATTCTTTACGAAACCGATAACCAAAATTGATAATATGTTTAGAATCAGGATGATAACGCACTCGGAACGCATTATATTCCGTATCGCCCGCGTGAGGATTCCATCGCCAAGTTGCCTGCGCTTGCCATGCGTGATATTGCGATGCTAATTCAGTGACAATGCTGGAGCTGTTATTGGTTTCTCGCGGTTGATTTGGCAAATTGACGGTCAAGTCGTTAAAATAATAAACTTGCCCAATACTGGCACGCAATAATTCAGTTCCATCATGCTGTTGCGCTAATCGTGAGGTTAAGGCGAAAGTGATTTGATGCCCATCATCCACCCGATCAGCCCCACTAAAACGATTGTCTCGAAATAATTGATTAAACGATAAATCATATTCTGCGGTGTCAAATATAGGAATATCGGTTTGCGTGCGACGGGGCGTGTAACGGTAGAAAATACGCGGTTCTAGCGTTTGTAACAAGTCGTGATCAAACCAATTGACCGTGCGCTCAAAAAATAAGCCACTATCGAGGCTCGCGGTGAACAAATTACGATTGAGGCTGTCTTTTATCAAAGTATCTTGGCTATCTAATTGATATTGCGTGTGTCGTAGCGATAACTTTGGAATAATAAACGTTCCCGCGGTGCGATACGGATAACTAAAAATCGTTTTCACATCCAACCGATTACCCACGGGGCTTTGAATAATTTCGTTATCCCGATCAAAACGCACCAATTCAGCAGTAGCTTCGATATTGAATTGTTTATTTTTTACCGGCAACGCTGTTTTTAGTAACAATTGTGGCAGGCGATAGTACGGACGGGCGGCGGGGTTGGGGTCTAAAGTTTGAAATTTTTGCACTCGGCTTAAAAAATTCCACCCAGAGCCGGAATAGAGCACATCGGCGCGTTGTTCCAAATGCGTTAAACTGGCGATACTTAACGTATTTCCTAAATCTTCAAAGTAACGATTATCGGAAACTCGGTTGAAATTTATATCGGTTGTCCAACGAGTTGCTAACTTTCCTGCATGTTTGAGCGCGAGAGAGGAGCGACTGCCACCATACGAGCGATCATACGGTGAATACTCGGCTTCCCATTGTCCCGCATGTTCATCAAGTAAATAGCGAAATTGCCCTTTTAATGCTACACCGCGCCGCGACATCATTCGCGTCGTCAGGGTCGCATCGTAACTGGGATTAAGATTGAAATAGTAAGGCAAACTGAATTCCGCGCCCACTTGATCCGAATTGCCAAGTGTGGGTGGTAAAAATCCAGATTTACGTTGACTATCAAGTGGATAGCTGAGGTAGGGCGTGTAAAAAATGGGAATGTCAAACACGCGTAACGTGGCATGACGAGAAACCCCAACATTTTCTTTTCTATCCAATTCGGTGGTCGCCGCTTGAATTTGCCACATTGGATGATCAGGATCACAGGTGGTATAGGTCGAGTGATCTAGGTTAATAATATGTTGATTTTTCTGAATTACTTTATCCGCCCTGCCGTGTCCACGCCAATTGAGCAGCCAATAAGTCGCTTGCTGCATGTCTCCTTGCTGCGTATTTGTCAAATGGAGGTGGTTGCCTTGGATAACGTAGTTTTTGTCCCAAAAAGTGAACTTATCTTTTGCCGTCACTTCGTCAGTATTTCGGTCGTAAACCAGATGATCGGTTTGTAATATTTGCTCAAATCGCTGCAACAACACCTTGCCGGTAAACGTTGCGATTCCTTGTTTTTCTAAAATGAGCCCCTCATCAGCAACTAGATGAATATTCTCATCTTCTAATGGTGTCAAATCAGGTCGAGTCGGGCTAAATTCCGTCATTGGGCGACATAGGTCGAGTGCATGCGCCAAAGGGGAAAATAGATAAAAAAAGAGAAGCCAAATCAGTCGGTCGTTAAACATCGGGAGTCTGTTATCGGTGTTAATTTGGTGTATTGTAAAGTAAAATACATGATTTTTGGCATATCTCACTGTAAATTGTCGAAACAAATAAAAATTTGATCACTACACTTGCGTGTAAAAATAACACCAAATTGGCAACTGTTTGTAGTCACTACATTAATATGTTATGATTGAGTTAGACAACCTTTTGAACGACGTAATGTCTGTTGCCAAAGCCATTGACTTAAGGAAAAGTAGGCAAAAACGGATGTTATTCAAGAACTCAAATTCAAACAACGAAATTTTACCAAATATGGTCATCATGAGAAATTTTTTCAAATAAAACAAAGGGTTCCTCGTTCCAACGCGGAGAGGCTGTAAAAGAACTCCTAAAATTGACAATTTTTGAATTGTAAGTTGTTGATTTTACATAATCGAAAATCCAAAAAATGAGGTTCTTTTACAGCCTCGGAGCATTGGAACGAGGAACCCTTTGTTTTATTTGATAAAAATCTATTGCATCGCCATATTGTTAAGTTGAATTGCTTAGAATCAAATAACATAACTCATTTTGTGTCACAATTCCTTAAGTTAATAGCCTTGATGTCTGTAACATACCGCTTATTTAGTTAGCTCCCAGATGATGGAATTTTCCCATGCGTATTGTTCAAGAAGCCCTTACTTTTGATGATGTCCTCCTCCTACCTGCCCACTCTACTGTCCTGCCTAAACAAGTGGAATTACACACCCATCTCACGCGCAACATTACATTAAATGTTCCTATCGTTTCCGCTGCGATGGACACTGTTACCGAAGCACGACTCGCCATTGCAATGGCACAAGAGGGCGGGATTGGTATTATTCATAAAAATATGTCTATTGAGGAACAGGCGAGTCATGTCCGGGTAGTGAAGAAATTTGAAAGTGGCATCATTAGTGATCCCATTACTGTGACTGCGGATGCCAGTGTGCATGATGTGTTGGAACTGACTCGATTACATAATATTTCTGGCGTACCGGTGGTTGCAAGTGATGGTTCGCTCACCGGGATTGTCACCAGTCGCGATTTGCGGTTTGAAACTCATTACGAACAACCAATTAGCTGCATCATGACTCCCAAAGAACGGTTGGTTACTGTACGAGAAAATGCCACTCGTGAGGAAGTCATTCATCTGTTGCATCAGCACCGGATTGAAAAAGTGTTGGTTGTCAATGACCATTTTCAACTATGCGGCATGATCACGGTGAAAGATATTCAAAAAGCCACCGAAAAGCCCCATGCGTGCAAAGATCAGCATCAACGGTTACGTGTCGGTGCTGCAATTGGAACTGGGGAAGATACCGATGCACGGGTGGATGCCTTAGTCGCGGTAGAAGTCGATGTCATCATTGTCGATACCGCGCACGGACATTCCCAAGGGGTACTCAATCGTGTGCGTTGGGTAAAACAACATTATCCTGATGTTCAGGTGATTGGCGGCAACATCGCGACGGCGGAGGCGGCTCGTGCCCTTGCAGATGCCGGTGTAGATGGGGTGAAAGTAGGTATTGGTCCCGGTTCTATTTGTACGACTCGAATTGTTGCCGGTGTGGGTGTACCTCAAATTACTGCCGTTTTCAATGTAGCAGAAGCCCTGAAAGGCTCCGGCATTCCCCTCATTGCAGATGGTGGCATTCGTTATTCGGGAGATATTGCCAAAGCCATTGCCGCCGGAGCGCATTCTGTCATGATTGGGGGATTGCTTGCCGGAACGGAAGAAGCTCCCGGAGAAGTCGAATTATATCAAGGACGGTCGTATAAAACCTATCGTGGTATGGGCTCATTGGGAGCGATGGCACAGGCACATGGTTCGAGAGATCGTTATTTTCAAGACAGCGATGAGGTTTCAAAACTGGTTCCCGAAGGAATTGAGGGACGTGTTCCCTACAAGGGGAGTTTGCTGAGTGTGATTCATCAATTGTTGGGTGGCTTACGTTCCAGCATGGGTTATACGGGTTGCAATACATTGGAAAAAATGCGTACTGTGACGCAATTCGTTCGTGTGACCTCTGCCGGCGTGCGAGAAAGCCATGTGCATGATGTCTCAATCACCAAGGAAGCTCCGAATTACCGTGTAGAAAGTTAGGGGTCGTGCTATAACTGGTTAGGATTGGAATTCTTTAAAATATTATGAACTTGTATTTCCTCAGTTATCCTAACCAGAAATTAGCGTTGCCACCGGCACTTTTGCCGCCCCTGCTGTTGTCGCCATTGATTCGCATCTCGCAGGGAGTAAACACAACCACAGTATTCTTGCCGATAAAAATTTTCTTGCCGGGTGATTTCCACCATCCGCTGCGAACCGCCCTGTTTGCGCCAATTGTATGCCCAATAGCTCAAATTTGGAAAAGTTTGTGCCGCTTGCAAGCCGCTGTGATTCACTTGATTCATGTCTTTCCAACGACTGATGCCAAGAGAACTGGTGAAAACTTTAAAACCGTGTTCATGCGCAAACAACGCCGTCCGCCACAATCGCAGGTCAAAACACACGCTACATCGCCGCCCCCGTTCTGGCTCCTGCTCTAACCCCTTGACTCGTGCAAACCAGTTATCGACATCGTAATCGGCATCAATGAAGGGCACGCCATATTTTTCAGCAAATGTTTTATTTTCCTGTTTACGCAACTCATACTCGGCGCGCGGGTGAATATTGGGATTGTAAAAAAATACAGTGATTTCAAGCTGTGAGGTAATCAAGGCTTGCATAATTTCCCCAGAACATGGGGCACAACAGGAATGTAATAATACTTGGGTTTCGTGGTATGGCGGGATGAGAAGTTGGCGTTCGGTCATGACAATAAAGTGAAGAAAAACAGTTGATTAGTGCAATTCAAGCTGTGGCAAGTGTCTGAACATTAATTTTCATAATTGATCTAAAAAAGACAAATTATTAGAGTAATTAAACAAATTAAAGTTCAGACAGGCAGAGATCGACCTGAGAGAGTGGTCATGAGGTGGTCGATACTGCCGATCCGATAACCGATCCTATCAATGGACTACTTATACGCTCTGATCCATTTGAGTGGACGTTTATGACCTTGTTTTTCTTGTAAATCTGCAAGGTCTTTATACGGACGTTTTGCTGCGATCTTTTCAGCCGTTTTCTGCCCAATCCCAGCAATTGCCGTCAGATCAGCTTTCTTGTCATTCACAAATTTCAAGAAACGCTTGATATCATCAGGTTCAATCACGGTCTCATTGAGGGGCGACAACGAAGGCAATTGTTCCAAAATGCTGTATGCCTCGTTTAATGGCTTGGCAATTAAAAACACCCACATTTCCTGCAATGCACCTAATTTCGCCGCTTCATAAACGGGCAATCCAGTCAACAGCGTGTATTGATCATCAACATCGGATAAACACACAATAGGAAGTACAATATTAAATCCCCATTCCTTGAGCTGGTCAGCAATGCGGTCTAAGGTTTTTGGAGAAATACCAGACACCGCTTCGCCCGTTCTGATTTGATTCAGTGCCAACAGGTAGGGCATAGTTTTGATGTTTTCTTTCATTCTAGGCATCTTCGATTACCGATTCTAAATTATTAATAAATATTATCTATCAGTCAAACTGACGGATAACAATTAGAGTAAAGATATTCACACCATCAATCCCAGTGTTTAACAAGCGAAGTTTGAATACTGGAAACTTGCCATGTTTTGGCTTCAGTGTGTATTTGAGGTCTCGCTGAATCGTGTCGTGACCGTATTTTTACAATTGAAACTTGGTTGGTCGTCTCACAGAAACTATAATCTAAACTATAACCAAATCTGTCACATCAGTCAACGACAATTTTTAACAACATCGTAGGTAAATCTCAATAGGTGACAGACATGCTTTTTTGGATTTGAGCAAGAATGACGTTGTATAGAACCAATTTGACATCTTTAAACCGAGTAGATTAAGTTGTTTCTATTTTCATAGGAACAGCGGTTTAAAAATGTCGTTAAGCGTTTGCAAAAAAACACAGTTGTAACCATGTCTTACAGTGCCACAGGCTTTATTCAGATATTCCCTTTGTGTTTCAATGAGTTGGAGTTCGATTTTATGTGCCAATAACATCGCTTAACTTCCTTGAGTTGCAACTACATTATCAGTCATGACGATGATTCTAATGCGACATGCTTTGCCTGTCAATGCTTTCTCAGTTATCGACCTGTTTTGCTTAGTTTAAAGATGTCAAACCAGTTCTACAAATCAACATGATGTGCTAACAAAATCTGTCACATTTATCATGTCAGCAACAAAATAGCCAACCCAGCACACAATTATCATCTGACTTTCCCTAAAATGCAAGCAAAACTAGAGACTATCCGGCTTTATTTTGGCTTGAAATGCGTTATTTTTGCCGGATCTCACCCAATTGTCAGCACAACATCCTATTACTATAACGCTTAACAATCGACAACTTAAGTTACTATTTATTTGAGGTTTTTATATTATTGGCGCACAAAGCAGAATTACGCCCCAAACCTGAACAGCTTGATTATTTTGAGAAATCCTGTGATCATTATCGACTATTGCTGGAATCAGATGTTGGCATGGTTCAGCCAAAAAGATTTCGATGGTAATATCATTTATCGAAAAATAGATAAAAATATCAACTTGTTGAATCAATTGTTGCATTGCAGCATAAAATGCGTTAGAATATCTGTGCAGTGCAAAAAATAAATATTCCTAGATTACAACAGATTGGCGAGAGAATTGCCTATTTTAGAAATAAAGGGTTTGACAATCGAATATTATTATATTCCCATATTCTTATTCACTAGCCTAATCAGAGGTACTTATCATGGAAAACACAACAAACTTTATTCCGTATATCGTCATGGTAATCAATCTGTTAGCACTTGCCGGCGTGTTTAGCTACGGTATTTACTGCGTTTCCAGTGGCAGTTGCTCTACTCCCAATGGAAAATCTAAGTAATCTTGTTTAGTGTAGCTATGAAAAATAAGGGTACAGTTGATCTTTGAGATCGTCCGTGCCCTTGTTGGAAAATGGTGATTTACTGAATGGTGCAAATGAACGTTAAAAACTGCAAATATTTGTTACTTCATGTATTTTCCCGCGTCACTCGCAATAGTTCTTCTAGGGCAGTATCCCCCAAAATGACTCTGTGTATGCCATCTCGTTGAATACTGATGCTTTGTTGATGTGCGTAATTTTCTAATTGTTGCTGACTCGCCCCTTCATGAATCATGTTGCGTAAGGCATTATCCATGCTGACTAATTCATAAATCCCAGTTCGCCCTCGATATCCAATCTGATTGCACTTATCACAACCTTTTGGTGTAAATAATTGTTGAATTTCAGGCTGTTGTAATATCGCTTTTTCTGAAAATGTAGGCACGTAAGACTGTTTGCAATGAGGACACAATAAGCGTACTAAACGTTGCGACATCACCGCTAATAGACTGGAAGATAACAAAAAAGCCTCAATTCCCATATCGTGCAATCGTATTACCGCCCCAGTCGCAGTATTGGTATGTAATGTCGAAAGCACCAGATGTCCGGTCAAACTGGCTTGTACTGCAATTTGTGCCGTTTCCGCATCTCGAATTTCGCCCACCATCACGACATCAGGGTCTTGACGCAAAATCGCTCGCAATCCTTTGGCAAATGTCATGCTCACCTTGGTATTGACTTGAGTTTGCCCAATCCCATCTAAATAATATTCGATAGGGTCTTCAACCGTCATGATGTTGCGACTGCGATTGTTCAAGAAATTCAACATGGCATACAAACTGGTGGTTTTGCCCGATCCGGTGGGCCCCGTGACCAGTAAAATCCCGTGCGGTTTTTCCAATTCCAATTTTAAGCGAACCAACAGTTCGTCAGACATGCCAATTTGCTGCAAATCCAATCGCCCCGCCTGTTTATCCAAAAGTCGCAACACGACCCGTTCCCCATGTCCGCAAGGCATCGTCGAAACCCGCACATCAACCGCACGTCCCGCAATTCGTAGCGAAATTCGTCCATCTTGCGGCAGTCGCTTTTCTGCGATATCCAGTTTTGCCATCACCTTGATTCGAGACGCTAAAAGGGGAGCGAGGACGCGTCGCGGCTGTAAAATTTCTCGCAACACGCCATCAATGCGTAAACGTACCACTAAACGCGTTTCGTAGGGTTCGATGTGAATATCGGAGGCATTTTCTTTAATCGCTTCGGAAAGCAGGGCATTAATGAGGCGAATAATCGGTGCATCATCTTGACTTTCCAGTAAATCCTCGGGTTCTGGAAGTTGTTGGGCAATTTGAAATAAATCTAAATCTTCGCCCAATCCTTCCATCATCTGCATGGATTGTGCTTGCTGTTCGTAATGCGAAATCAGTAAGTTATCGAATTTTTCTCCGGTCACGGGTTGTAATTGGAGTGGCAAGCCGACAAAACGACGGATTTCGAGCAGTGTTAAGCTATTTAAATCAGGACGATGGCAAATGACGGCATGATGTGGCGTGAGGTCGGTGAGAATGACCCCGTGACGTTTGGCAAAAGCGAAAGGAAGTGGTGACATGAGAGGGATTCAGTGATTTAGGGCTATTTGGGTAAAATTAGCATAATCATGAATCAATTGGGGTGCAAACGCTAAAAAAATAATTTTCTGTACGAAGATGTCGAAATTACGTTTAAGCGACGGCGACTCGCTGAAACCTAGAATCAAGTTTAGATTTCAACGAGTTGATGTTCAATTAATACTCAACCAACAAATTTTCATCCCGCACAATCATCTGACAGGCTAACCGCCATTGCGAAGGTAAATCATCAACTTCCATTTTCTCAATTTCAGCCTTGGTGAGCTTACCAATTTGTTGCAACACTGTTTTTTCTTTATCCGTCAACGAAGCACCCATCCGCCCCTTGTCGTCCAAACCGGTCACCTTCATCACGCATGTGCCACATTCCCCATCAGCACAGCTAAAACTAATCGGTATTTTGTGCTCCCGCGCAAGACTTAAAACAGTTTGGGTAAAACTTCCCGCGACGGCATAAACAGTTTTGTCACGATAACTTGGATTACTAAAAGTGATATTGGGCATATTTTCTCCCGTAAGTTTTTGTGGACGCTAAAAAGTGAACGATTTAAGCAGGTTTAACGGTGACATCGCCGAGAACTTGGGCTTGACACGCCAGACGAAAATGTTTACCCGCCATATTTTCCCGTAACACTTTGTCTTCTAAAACCGAAGGGGTTGAGAGATTATTCCAACCTTGTTCGACGTGCATCAAACAAGTACCGCAATCGCCTTCACGACAACCATAAACAATGCTCGAACCTACTTTTTCAGAAACTTCAATCACCCGCGTTCCTGTGGGTACTGTCACCGAGAGATTGATATCGGTAAAGGTAACTTGTGCTTTTGCCATGTTTTATCCTCAACTTGTTAGTAGAAATGGGGTGCAACTGTATGCTATAAGGTTGTGTTTCCCTTGAGCATGAACCATGCCACAGACAATTTTGAGTTTTTTCACAACAGAATCATTGAATTAAGCGACAAAGTTGATTGAAACATTGAGGAGTTTTTGTGCGTTGTACCCAGAATCTGAAAAGAAATTTGTAGCAGTTGCGACAATGACCGTTTCACAAAACCGTTGAGCTGTCTGACATCCAACTGACCCGATTTTAAATCGCATTCAATTGATTTGATTGACGATGATTTCTCAGCCCGATGCCCACTAATCACTAATATATTATTCATAATGCGACCACATTCTTAAAACCTTAACTACTTTTTCATCCGCTATCACTTGATAAACCAAACGATGCTGTCCGTTAATTCGCCGCGAATACGCGCCACTTAAATCACCGACTCATTTTTCATAAGAAGGCGGTGTTTGATAAGGATTGTTAGCCAATAATTCTAGCAAAACAGATGCTTGCGTTTTTAAATTATGTTGAGCCAGTTTTTTTAGCATCTTTTTTCGCTTGCTTGGTATAAACAAGTTGCCAACTCACCAATCAAGCTCCGTTTCACATTCTGACAGGGGCGTTGCTAAACCTTCACGAATCGATTCGCCCATATTGGGAATAGATAATAAATACAGCGTTTCTTGAATTGCTTGCCAATCTTGTTCTGAGATTAAAACCGCGTTGTGTTCATCGCTTTTTATTATTATCGGTTGGTGAGATATGGCGGATTCATTAATTAAGTTGGTTAAATGGCGACTGGCTTCATTAATACTGATGGATAACATGGTGAGCTCCTAATCGGTTTTTGTGTGCGTTTGCATTGATGATTCAATCTGTGCCATCAAGGTTTTATTTTGAAACACATCATCCGTTTCATCTTCTTCTTTACCGCCGCTGTCTTTTATTATAATCCTTAATCAAGTATTCAAAAATGGTTGAGAAAAAGAAATTTGTAGCAGTTGCGACAATGGCTAAACACCGGTCATTTCGGATCGTATCACCATTGCGCCGCGGCGATTTCCAAAGATTGTAGATGGGAATAGTAAAAATTTTTAATCGCTTCGTGCAATTAGCCTGTTGCGCTCACAAGAAAAGTAGAGTAGAATTAACGCGTCATTTGTTTTATAGTGATATTGGCGTTACACT
>DYNO01000260.1 GCA_020721025.1 Thiomargarita sp.
CAATTCATTGAATACAAAGCAATCTTAAGAAATTGCATTGTCGTGATTGCCGATAGATTTTTCCCAAGCAGCAAAACATGCTCAAATTGTGGCGAAGTCAAGAAAATCCTAACTTTGAAGGATCGTATTTTTGAATGCGATGCTTGTGGGTTTGTGATTGATCGTGATGTAAATGCCGCAATTAATCTGAACAATTACGCTGCTTAAATTGTTTTTTGCTGTCAGTCCCGACAAGTTTCAGCGGGACTCTAATCGCCCGTCATAGTAACGTAAGACTTGAGCAATCAAGCAGTTGCGAAAATAGTTTGATACGACGGGAATATCACTGATAATCATTCTCATTATTAATGATTGTCAATGGTTTAGAAGCTGCGATAACCATATTTTTCTATCTCATCACGCCCAATCACGACAACACTCGCAGGAACGTCTTCTGCCTTTTCTTCCGTTCGACTGGCAGTGATAATTGTGACATTCAGCAATTCATCAATACTTAATGCAATTAACTCTTTGACTCTGCTCTTGGGTTTGTCGTCGTTCTGATGAGCCACATCGGCAACGGCAAGCAGTGGAAATATCCAAAATAGAAGTAAAAATACTGTGATTTTCATTCTGCCTTCCTTGATTTCGTAATATGCGAGACAATATTTTGTAATTATTCCTAACCACTAAGTCATGATGCTCGATCCCCTAAACGGTCGCGGCTTGATCCCTAAACGGTCATGCTCGATCCCATCAATTGGGTGATGTTCGATCCACTAGGTGATAACATGAGATTTGAACGGCATTATTCCCAAAAACTACATTGGCTCTAAATCAATCTCCAAATCAATTTTTTTCTCTTCCACATTAACCCGCATTACTTTCACATGGACTTTATCCGCCAAACGATAAACCATTCCAGTCATTTCGCCGCACAGCCGATGTCCGATGGGATCAAAATGATAATAATCATTCCATAAAGCAGTCACATGTACCAATCCTTCGACAAAAACGCCTTCCAATTCAACAAATAATCCAAATGATGTCACCGCAGTCACCAAACCAGGATAGGTTTTGCCGATCTTATTTTTCATGAACTCGCATTTTAATCGACTCATCACTTCTCGCGTGGCTTCATCGGCGCGGCGTTCGGTCATGGAGCAGTTTTCTGCTAAAAGTTGCATTTCATCAACACCGTATGGGAACTGCTCAGGCGTTTTATTCGCCAATACGTGATAAATCGCACGATGTACCATCAAATCCGGATAACGCCGAATCGGTGAAGTAAAATGCAAATAAGCGGGATAGGCTAACCCAAAATGTCCTGTATTTTTAACCGCATAGATCGCTAACTTGAGGCTACGCAATAAGACAGTTTGAATCAAGCGTGCATCGGGACGATCTTTGACCGTTTCCAATAACTTGGCATAATGTTTGGCTTCGGGCATTTTTCTACCGGCAAGCTGTAATGCCAGTCGGTTCAAAAAAGCGCGCACATCGGTTAATTTTTCTGGTGTGGGCCCTTCATGAATCCGATATAAGGTTGGAATTTCATGCGCTTGTAACCACTCCGCCGTCGCGACATTGGCAGCTAACATCATTTCTTCAATCAATTTGTGAGCTTCATTACGCACTACGCCCACAATTTTTTGAACTTTGCCCTGTTCATTAAACAAAACTTTGGTTTCCACCGTTTCAAATTCAATGGCACCGCGTTTTTTACGCCGTTTGTGCAGCAATTGGTACAGAGCATACAGATTTTGCAAATGCGGGATTAAATCCGGATACGCAAAATTATTTGTTTCAGTTTCCAACTGTTGCGCTACTTCCGTATAAGTTAACCGGGCAGCGGAACGAATCATGGCGGGGTAAAATGTGGTACGTCGTGTGCGTCCATACACGTCTATCGCCATTTCACAGACCAAACACAGCCGATTGACTTGCGGTTTGAGCGAACAGAGTCCGTTAGATAAAACTTCTGGCAACATGGGAATGACGCGATTGGCGAAATAAACGGAGTTACCACGATTTTTCGCTTCAACATCTAACGCGGTGTTTTTCTTGACATAATGCGCGACATCGGCAATGGCAACTCGCAATAACCAGCCTCGCCCACGGGGTTCACAATACACGGCATCGTCAAAATCTCTTGCGTCTTCACCGTCAATGGTGACAAAGGACAGGGCGCGCAAATCTTGACGACCGGCAACGGCTGAATCGAGCACAGTTTCATCTAATTGATTTATTTCTTGGAGAATTTCTTCTGACCAATGGTTTGGTAATCCGTAAGTATGAATGGCAATATCGACTTCCATACCGGCAGTTTGGCGCGCACCCAAGACTTCAATCACTTTACCGAACGCTGGCTCTTCTTGGGTCGGGTATTCGGTAATTTCGACCACGACCATTTGTCCAGATTCAACAGCAATATCAGGATTTCGTGAAACGAGCACACGTTGGGTAAATCTGCGATTGTCCGGTTCGATAAAGGCAATTCCTTGTTTTACCGAATATTTGCCGACTATTTGTTGTGTGCCGCGACTGAGAATTTCTACCAATGTTCCTTCCCGCCGCCCGCGATAGTCTAAGCCGATGATATTCACCAAGACGCGATCATTGTGCATCAAGCTACGCATGTGCTGTTCCGATAGAAATACATCACCTTTTTCCTTGTCTTCATCGGGCACCACAAAACCATAACCGTCAGGATGGGCAATTACCCGCCCTCGCACCAAATCCATCTTTTTCGCCAATCCATATTCCTTGCGACGATTACGAATGGCTTGCCCGTCCCGCTCCATCGCTTTGAGACGACGACGCAGGGCTTCTAAATCTTCTTCTGTGGTCAGTTGGAGTAACTCGGCAATCTCGCTTAAACTCAACGGTTTGCCACATTCCGCCAGTGCCATGATGATATATTCGCGACTGGGAATGGGTTTTTGATATTTTTCAGTTTCTCGCGCCACATACGGATCAACTTGTGGGAGAGTGCTTGTTTTTATTTGTTTTTTTCTTCGGCTCATTGATACACTTGAGGTTATACTGCATGATGTAAAAGTGGGAGATACTTGACAAAATCTCGGAAACAGTTATAATTATAACGCATAAAGGGGAGTCGCTTAAAAATAAAAACTTTACCTGTCTGTTCTGTAAAGCTGATTATCTCTTTATCCAATGTGATATTGACAACGCCGGGGTGGCGGAATTGGTAGACGCGCTAGTTTCAGGTATTAGTGGGGGAAACCCCGTGAAGGTTCAAGTCCTTTCCTCGGCATAAAGTTGATGTAAATCACATTGTTGCATTTTAAATTTTGACTATCCCATCTATTTCAGGTTATTTATATGGATTGGCTGTTGTTGATGATGTCGGGCATGTTTGAAGTCATCTGGTCAATTTCTATGAAGTATTCTGACGGTTTAACCCGTATCGTTCCCAGTCTCATCACTTTGTTTGCTTCCATCTGTAGTTTTATTTTATTAGCTCAAGCGTTAAAAACCATCCCTATCGGTACTGCGTATGCGGTATGGGCGGGCGTGGGTGCGGTAGGCACAGCGATTGCCGGCGTGCTCATTTTTGGAGAAACCGTTCATCTATTGCGTATTATGAGTATCTTATTGATTATCACTGGCTTGATTGGTTTACGATTATCGTAAAATCTCACATCATTTTGTCACCAAAGACCGGATTTGGTCAACACTCAGACCGGTTTTCTGCACAATCATTTGCAACACCCTCAATAAATTACGAATTATCGCTTCCCGACCCGGTTCGACGCGTGTCTGCTTAGAAAACCGGCTTAAAGTGCT
>DYNO01000261.1 GCA_020721025.1 Thiomargarita sp.
GAGAACATTTTCCAGTTCCACCATCGCCACAATTGATTGAATCTCCAGTAATTTTGCCGCTACCCTTGCCAGAAGTTGCCACTGTCACCGTGTAATTGGCTGATCCAGTATCAGTTGTGGGCGGAACGACCGGCGGTTTGTCTGGAGTCGTAGGTTTACCCGGATCAGTTGGCTTACTCGGATCAGTGGGTTTACCGGGATCGGTTGGCTTACCCGGTTCGACAGGTTTCGTTGGATCAGTGGGTTGCGTCGGATCAGTTGGCTTGTCTGGAGGCGTAATGACCACCGCTTCAAAATTTGCAGTACATGCTTTATTGGCATTTAACATCACACTGCCCGTCGCACAATCCCCCGTCCAATTTTTGAATTGATAGCCCGTTGCCGCAGTCGTCGTGAGATTTATCGCAGTGTTAATGTCGAAAATCCCGCTACATGCTGTCGTTCCCTTGCCACAACGAATTTGCCCTAAATCATCATTAACCGTCCCACCTTCGCTCGGAGTGACTGCCACCGTCAGCGTCCGGGTCGCAATCACGGGCGGAACTTCAGCTTTACAACTCAACTTGTAAGTAGGAGCTGACTCTGCTGGGTCAGGATCATTCGTCTTAATCGTCAACACTGCTTCACGCGTGCCTGCTACAGTGGGGGAAAACCTCACTTTTATTTCCTGTTTTGGGTCACCGTTGGCAATTTTTGTTGGAAATGTAAGAATTGCAAAATCACTGGCATTCGCACCGCCAAGAGTTACTGAATTGAGTTCAAGACCAACGTCTCCAGTTTCGGCAACAGTAACGGTTTCTAAATATTGTGAACCGGTTAAAGTCGTTGTACCTCCACAAGTTAGCGTACTTGCGGGCGCGGGTGTAGAACTGTAGCCTGCCTTGATCCCGTTGCATTTCAGTGTGTAAGTGACAGTTCTCTTTGAAACATCATTATCGTCATTGAGTAAAGTCAAAATGGCAGTGTGCGCGCCGGTCGTCGTAGGTTGACATTTCAAATCAATCACTTTATCACCACAATTCTCAGGGATAAAAAAGCCCGGTTGCGGTTTAATACCATTTAAGGAATTGGTTGTGAATAGCGTCGCTCGATTGACCACGCTGAACGTTGCAGTATCTACTGTCAAAAAATCAGCGGCGTTTGCAGGTTCTGCGACGTTTAAAACCACTTCACTATTGTTGCGGATGGTCAACGTTTTTCCCACCGATGTGTTAATAGGCACATTGCCAAAATCAATTTCACCTGTCCATTTGTTGGACGCATCCTTGTTGACCGCGGGCACCGAACTATAAAGCTTCTTTACCGCTTTCTCTCCAGTACATTCAAGAAGATAAGTAACTATCAGATTGGACGAATCATTGGTTTTAAGTTTTAAGGTTGCCTTGCGTCCCTCTAAACCTGTGGGAGTGCAAGTGACTGTCATGGTTGCAGATGCGCCTTGTGTCAAACTGATCGGCAAACCACTGGTTGAAAAATCAAGCGGATGGTCACCACTGAAGGTCGGTGTATCAACCGATAATGAGGTGTTATCACCACCACTATTTGTAATGACTACAGATTTCGAGACTGAAGCACCTACCTTAACTGTACCGAATGTGATCGATGGGGTCGTCGCGCTGGGCGAAGGTGTGGAGGAATACGCAGGTCTAGTCCCTTTACATGACAAGTTATAGGTTGGTGCAGGATAATTCGTTGCTGCTACGGGATTGTTTAATGTAGATGTATCGGTTGCCTTTAATTTTAAAATCCCTGCGCGATCCCCATGAGTTGATGGGGCACATTTGATTTTGATAGCGACCGATGCTCCCCCATCAGCGATTGTAAAGGGAAAAAACGGAGGTGTTGCTGGTGCATCAATTAAAAAGTCAGGGCTGATAGAGTCAATATCTACTTTCAGCGTTGCATTGCCAATTTCTGACACGTTAATCGTTTGCGGCGCAGAAGTTGAACCTACTTGCACATCGCCAAAATTGAGGGTGCTGCTCGGCGTAGGATTGGAAGAATAGAGGGGATGATTGTCATCCGCGACGGTGCAACTCACATCATAAGTGATCGTCGATTTTGTAGGATCATCGGTTTTTAGAGTCAATTTCGCGCTATAACTGCCCGGACCACCCTCACATTTGACTTTAACTGATTCCGTCACACCAACGCCAATAGAAACACTTTCATTTAGGGCAATCTCAACACCACTGGCATTAAACAATTTAAATGCAACAGCACTAGACCCTGCCGCCGGTGAAAATCCACCAGAAGTTACTGTCAATGTCTTAGTTGCACTCGATCCATTCGCAATTTTAATCGCTAACTCGCCTCCGGTTGAACCCACTGTATTGAAATTCAAATCCGTGGTTGGATCCAAGGTTGCAACTGGTTCAGGAACTTTGACCGTGCACGAGAGACTGAACGTTGCTGTTAATTTTTTTGCATCGTTTGTCTTTAAAGTTAATTTTGCTGTGTATTTTGTCCCGTCAATGGGAGCTCCAGACAAACCCGAAGCATCGCACTTAATTTTCACAGATTTAGTCTGATTTATATCAATACTAAGGTCACTTGGCGGGACAATACTAAATGCGCCGTGGGAATTGTTGGAGAGGCTTGCCTCACTCACTGTCAACGTCGAACCTGATCCCGTTCCAATATTTTTTATATTAAGCACAGATTCTGTACTATTCCCTGTTAAAATTGTACCTAAATTAAGATTTGAATCTGGTGAAAATTGAGCGACGGGACCATCCCCAGTACATTTAAATGTATATTGGACATTCGTTAAAATGTCTGGTGTTTTGGTCGTTGCATCGGGCGTGAAAGTGAATTGACGGCTTCTTACTCCCGCTTCAGCAGGGGTACACTCAATTTTAATCACTTGAGAAGTACCGCCAGCCAAAGTAATCGGAAAAGACGGGCTCTGAATCGTCACATCATCATCACTGGTTGCCGACGACATATTCAGTGTCAACGGTTGATTGCCTGTATTTTCAAACACTAAGTTGTTATCTTTCAGTGTGTTGGGAAGCGCGATTGACCCCATGTTCTTTGAAAAACCAGACGAGATTGCAGCCCCGTTGTATTTTGCTGAAAATAACGCCACATTTCCACCACAAGTGAGCGGATAGGAGAGGACATCATTTGGATTGGGCAAATTGGTGGTAATTTGAAACGTTGCCGTGCGAATACCGGTGCCCGTCGGGACACATTTAGCGGCAAAACGATATGTATCCCCCGGTTTCAAGATAATCTTTGAGGTATAAGCTGCGCTTGGAGTAATTGAGGAAGTTAGGGTTGAAGTTGTTGGAGCTTTTTGTTCAATACTTCCAATAAAATCACTGGTTACAGTAGCATCCTTAAATTCCACACTCGTAATTTCAAAATCATCTCCAGATTTGGATTGAATGACAATATCTTGATTGACTCCAGCGTCATAAAAAGCATTGCCTAAATTAATGGCAGCTTCAGTGGGTGCGGTAATGTCGGTATTTGTTGGACGAGTATATTCTAAACACCACTTTGTCACACTACCCTCAGCAGTATTGAAACTATGATGATCCGCCACTTTCAATGACCATGTTCCATTGACTTGCACATTGTTGAAATCAGAAAACTCACCCATCGGTTCATGTACCGCGGAAGAATCATAGGCAGGTCTTGTGTCCACACAACTCGTTTCAATGGATTCTTCTACATCATCTGCAATGGTCAAATTGACAATATCTTTTCCCACACATCCTTGATCCGAACTCAACGCGAGCACGCCGGGGTCAGCACCAATATGAACCGTTTTGCCACCAT
>DYNO01000074.1 GCA_020721025.1 Thiomargarita sp.
TTGGGTTATAGACCTGTTTCACTTGGTATTAAAGATTTCAAATCGGTTCTATACATGGGCAGTGTCTGCACGGGGTTTTAATGGAATTTATGCGAATAAATTGTTGGTGTTAGTCGATGGACGCAGTGTGTATAATCCAGAATTATCAGGCGTTTATTGGGATGTGCTCAATACCACTGTAAGCGATATTGCTCGTATCGAAGTGATTCGCGGACCCGGCGGCACGTTGTGGGGAGCGAACGCGGTCAATGGGGTGATTAACATCACGACGAAAAATACCAGTGATACCAAAAACGATAATTTGATTGAAATTGGTGGCGGGTCTCAAGTCGAACATTTGGTAGGAATGCGTCACGGGGGGACATTAGACCTTGCGACCAATACGCACTATCGAGTGTATGCCAAAAATCTGCAATATGCGGGATTACGCAATGATCTTGCCTCAGATCGGTGGCGCGTGAAGCAAGTGGGATTTCGGCTCGACAGCGACTTATTCACCGACGATTCATTGACCTTGCAAGGGGAAGCAACGCAAGCCAAGGAGCAAGATTTGCACTGGTTGTATCGAGAACCCGGCGAAACCCGTGTCTCAAATCAACATTTGCTATCCCATTGGAAGCATCATTTTTCGGAACGCTCTGATTTGGCATTGAATTTATATTATGACCGCTCTGATCGAGAATTCGTGACTTTTCAAGTTATTAGCCGCACATTCGATTTAGATATCAATCACCATTGGAAAATCAATGATCGCCACGATTTAGTATGGGGCTTGGGTTATCGTCACATCAACAGCGATATTCCGGGGGAATTATTGCGTTTTACACCGTCCAAACGTAAAGATAATTTATTCAATATTTTTGTACAAGATGACATCACCCTTGTGCCAGAAAAAATCGTGCTTACCATTGGGGCGAAATTGGAACATAATGATTATACAGGCATTGAATTTCAACCGAATCTGCGCCTACTTTGGACACCCTCGCCAATTCAAAGTTTTTGGGCAGCGATTTCTCGCGCAACTCACACGCCGGCTCGTTATGATGCAGACAGTGATGCCAAAATTATTTTTCCGGGTATGGAGATAAACACTTTAGGAAACAAAAATTTAGTGTCAGAAACGGTGCTGGCTTATGAATTGGGTTGGCGGAGACAATTGCGTGAAAATTTATCGTTGGATACCACCATTTTCTACAATCGCTACAAGAACTTAATCACGACCAATCTTTCTGAGAGTTTCACGCCAGAGGGCACAATGATCAGTAGTAACCAACAAGTTAATGGCGCGCGGGGCAATACCTTTGGAGCGGAACTTGCGCTGGATTGGTCGAAAGAAGAATGGTTGCGGCTTCAATTGGCGTACAGCTATTTAAAAATGCAATTACATGCGACCGACCCGCTTTCTCAAACTTATGAAACCGTCGGTGATGAAAATCCGAGCCATCAGTTATCGTTACGCACATATTTACGTTTTTCAGAAAAATTAAATCTCAATACTTGGCTGCGTTATGTTGATGATTTACCGTCAACTTATTTTGAAAACGTGAATTCATATTTGAGTCTTGATCTCCGTTTGGCGTGGCAAATTTCAAAACAACTCGAATTCTCCATTGTGGGAAAAAATTTGTTTGATAATCATCATTATGAAATTGGCACGGTTTCACTGAATCCGCTCAACAGTCAGCAAGAAAGAACGATGTACGGACAATTGCGTTGGGAATTTTAGAATAGAACAGTGATCAAGTTGCCCACTACTATTTTTTAATTCAATGGGTTAGCCATATCGGTTTAATTGTCTAACTCATTGAAATATTTAAAACACTCGAAGCATGACGAAACTAAATTACCTTAGAAAATCGCTGTTCCTGTGCCTGCCGCAAATACACATCAAACACCATCGCAATATTGCGTACTAATAACCGTCCTACTGGCAAAATTTCAATCATTTCATCATTGCGTTCCAACAAACCATCCTGCTGCATTTTTCCTAACTCCGCCCATTCCGAAGCGAAATGTTGCTTGAATGACAAGCGATGTTTTTCCTCGACACTGGGAATATGCAAATGAAAGTGACACATCAGTTGCATAATGAGTTCACGCCGCAATTTATCATCTTCAGTCAAGGCAACCCCGCGAAAAATTGGAATATGTCCGGCTTCAACTTGCGGATAATATTCTTCAAGTTTCTTCACATTTTGGCTATAACAATCATGTACTTTGCTAATTGATGTTACGCCCAAACCAATCAAATCACAATCGGCATGAGTCGAATAACCTTGAAAGTTACGGTAAAGGGTACCTTGACGTTGTGCAATAGCTAACTCATCGTTTGGCTTGGAAAAATGATCCATTCCAATGTAAATATAGCCCGCTTCGGTTAAAAAATGGATGGTCGCCTGTAAAATATCCAATTTTTGGGCTGGCGTGGGTAATTCATCCGGATTGACGCGCCGCTGCGGTTTAAATAATGTTGGCAAATGTGCGTAATTGAAAATCGACAGCCGATCTGGTTGTGCTGCGACCACTTTTTCTAACGTTTGAATAAAAGAATCAACGGTTTGTAATGGCAAGCCATAAATTAAATCTAAACTGATGGATTTAAATCCCTGTTGTCGCGCCGCATCAAGCACGGCAAAAGTTTGTTGTTCGGTTTGAATCCGATTGACGGCTTTTTGTACTTTTTCATCAAAATCTTGCACGCCCAAACTCATGCGATTAAAACCCAAACGCCGCAATAATGCCACCGTTTCGCTATCGGCTTCGCGCGGATCGATTTCGATAGAATATTCACCGCTGTCGTCGTCTAATAGCTTGAAAGACTGACGAGTTTTTTGCATTAATTCCGTCATCTGCTCATGATTGAGGAATGTAGGCGTACCCCCACCCCAATGCAATTGTGTCACGGGACGTTGTGCGTCAAACAGGCGGGCTTGTTGGTCAATTTCTTGATATAAATGATCTAGGTAAGGTACGTTGAGAGAACGATTTTTTGTAACAATTTTGTTGCAAGCGCAGTAAAAACACACCGTATCGCAAAAAGGGATGTGAAAATACAAAGACAGTGGATGCCCCCCTACATTGCTTTGTTGCGCCTGGTGACGGTAGTCTGATTCGGTAAATCCCGTATGAAATTGCACAGCGGTCGGGTAGGAAGTGTAACGAGGACATGATTTGTCGTAACGATGAATCAAATCGAGGTCAAAATCAATGGTTTGGTGCATGGAAATGGAGTCGTGCGATGGTTGAAAGTGGCTAAATTTTATCACACTTTATCTCGTTTCACACTTGTGCTAAAATATGCCAACCAATTGAATATAAATTAAACCTTGCAGCAATCCATTAATTTTGTTCTAAAAACAGTAAGTTAGATATTTTTTAAATAGGTAGGAGTTGCACAGTTGAAATGTTATTCAATTGATTTTATTCAAATATATGAAAATAGGACGAAATATTAACTTTCTGAATCCATTGAAAATTAGATTTGAACTGCGTAACTCCTAACCTAATATTAAAGATTTCAAATCGGTTCTATACTAAGCACTTAAACGATGATGTCACTTGTTTAGATATTTTATGTCACAATTCATTATTATCACTGATCTCACTCGATTTTCAAATCCCCATTTAGTTTGCATCGCGGGCATCGAAATCACGACAGGTCAATGTATTAGACCCATGCCATATCTCGGAATGGCGCAATGTTTGGCATTAAATGCGTTGCCGGGATCAATTTTAATGGGCGAATTTTCCCCAGTGCCCGATTGCCATTGCATGAATCCGCACCGAGAAGATATGAACTACCAAGATTTGAAAGCTATTGGAATGTGCCATGAAGAGCGGTTCAAATCATTATTGGAGGAAAATTTAAGCGATAGCATCGAAGCAGGTTTTAACATCAATTCTCATCGTAAATATATTCCCCTTGATCATGAAACAACTCGCTCCATTATCACAATCAAGGTTAATCCGCATCATGTTCAAATTGTTAAAAATAGTTATAAACCCAACAGTGGTAGATTAAAATTCACTGATCCTAGCAAGGATGAAGAATTTTACTTTTCAATTACAGATTTGGGATTTCACAGTTTGATTGAAACTCATTTGCAACAAAATGACCTCTACAAACTCAATACATTCATTCATAAGCAATCCGAAATATACTTACGCATCGGGCTGAGTCGAGCTTGGCAAAAGCCAGATACCGGTGAACATGGTTTTTGGATGCAAGTGAATGGAATATATACATTTCCAAATTATCACCCAGAAATTAGAAATTATAGATAAATTCTTGCAGGATTATCAAATGAATACCATCTATACCATTGGTCATTCTAATCATGAAATAGCAATTTTTCTCAACTTGTTGCAAATGCACAACATTTCGGCATTGGGCGATGTGCGTTCCCAGCCCTATAGCCATTATGTACCTCAGTATTCTCATGAAGCGTTGAAAGCTGAACTAGCTAAATTCAATATCAGTTATGTATTTCTAGGCAAAGAACTGGGCGCGCGCAGTGATAATCCCGACTGTTATAATCATGGCAAAGTACAATATCATCGTTTAGCACAAGAATCTCTGTTTATTCAAGGTCTGAGTAGAGTTCAACAAGGCATGAACCGTTATCGCATTGCATTGATGTGCTCAGAAAAAGACCCTATTGAGTGTCACCGTGCGATATTAATTACCCGACAACTGGCTGAAAATAATATCTTAATCCATCATATTCATGCAGATGGATCACTGGAAACTCAGCAAGCGATGGAATCCCGTTTATTGAAACTGTGTAAACTCCCAGAAGGTGATATGTTTAATAATCGAGCGCATTTTCTGGCTGAAGCGTATAAAATTCAAGAAAAAAGAATTGCTTACCTAGATGAAACCCAGAAAAATATTGAGAACGAAACATGATAAAAATATTTACCATTGGATTTACTAAGAAAAGTGCAGAACAATTCTTTACCCAACTGCAACAACCAGAATTGGTACGACTCATTGATGTTCGTCTTAACAACGTTTCACAACTGGCGGGATTCACTAAAAAAAATGACTTGAGTTTCTTTCTGCGAGAGATAATCAATATTGACTACCTACATTTGCCTGATTTAGCCCCAACAAAGATGATTCTTCAGGAATATCAACGCAATAAAAATTGGCAAGTATATGAACAACAGTTTTTGGCACTGATGGCACAACGCCAAATTGAAACGTTGGATAAATATTTAATTCATGGGGGATGTTTGTTGTGCAGTGAAGCCACACCGCAACACTGCCATCGTCGCTTAGTAGCTGAATATCTTCGGGAACAATGGAGTGGAGTTGAAATTCAACATTTGTAAAAATTTGTTACCGATTTATAAACACTTTAGTTCCTGTTACGGAATTAGCTGCATTTAGTTAGATTCTGTTGCATAACACTGTGTCACCTATCATAGAATTATAACAATATGTCTTTTGTAAATACCAAAGCAGCACATGAACGCTTGGTGCTGCAACTTTGCGTCGTTAGGATAAAAAAGGCAAAATCGAGATGATGTCCAGGTATTCCAGATTGGGCGATGGATTGTCCTCAAAAAAT
This sequence comes from Thiomargarita sp., assembly GCA_020721025.1. GTDB lineage: Bacteria > Pseudomonadota > Gammaproteobacteria > Beggiatoales > Beggiatoaceae > DYNO01. The sequence continues at coordinate 5,577 of DYNO01000074.1, forward strand.
CCGGGAACACGCAATGTCCGATACTTGCAATGCTGTCAAAAATACCAAAGCTAAATGCTTGAAAATAGGTGAATTTCAGCAAGTTAGTTTTCGTGCGAAGCGTGATCCGATTCAAAGTTTTGGGTTTGATAAATCTGCATTCCAAAATATCAAGTCAATTTTCCAAAATCCCCAATTTTGCTAAACGTGATAATGCTTCTTCCAACATTTTTGTCAATACTGCTTGTTTAACTTCCTCTGGTAATTCAATTTTTTCATCACTTTGTTGCCGGGTAATGTTTAAATCCAATTCGCCGCTGGCAATCCATTGTTTGAATATTTCCAGCAATTCTGATCGGTTACGGTTGCCATCCAAATGTGGCAACAGTCGAATCCCGATAATATCTTCCACAGTCACCCATTCGCAACGTAAATTCGTGATTTGATTGCTGTATTGAATTTCCCAACGTGCCAATTGACTGGCTTTGGGATAGTCGCTGACGTGGATGACCAACGGCGGAGGCAAAATGTGCCATTCAATGATACCTTGGGAATAACAACGCAGTAACGCATTGCTTATCGTATGTTTTTCGTTGTCATTCAATGATTTTTCCAACAATATTGCTACTCGCTCGACCAATGCTGTAAAAGACATCGCTTGGGGATAATATTCATGCAGCGCGTGAAAGGTGGCTTGAATGATCGGGTTTTCGCTCACTAATTTGGCTTTGCGATTTTCAAAAATGTGATTTTTGCCATCCACTCCAGTGAAATTTAAAGAGGAAGTGTAACAAAACTGACTTACCCAATCGACCGAAGGTGCTCGGTTTGAAGTCGGTGTTCCCGCATGACACAATAAAGTATGACGCATGGCACGGTTGCGTAAAAAATCCATCATCTGTTCTTGTTGTAACACGTTGTCTTGAAACTCATAAACTGCGCGGGCTGTGGCGGAGGGCAAATTGCTGGGCAACATGGTATGAAAAAATGCGTCACCTAAATAATCTAATTCGTAGGTTTTCGCACGAGCAATAAATTGATGAAAATACAGAGGTTCATGTGAGGCGTGCAAAGATTCGTAAAACAAATCCGGGCGCGGCAAGTTGCTAAATTCTTGTAATTCCTGTTGTAACAATTGCGTATATGCGTCCTGACTGTCGGCAGTGGCTTGCTGCAACGAAGTCAACAATTGCTGCATGTATTCCACGCAATGTTCCGCACTGTCAAATGTCGAAGTGTAGTAGGTCAACATGTCCCGAATAGCGGTGCGATTATCCCAACCAGGGCGCGTGCTGTAACTGACATAGGCTATCCCATTGGCAGTCAACAAGTTTTTACAAAGTTGTAGAATTTTATCCTGTTCCGCTCGACTTACCCATGAATAAATGCCATGTGCAATAATATAATCAAATTTTCCAATGTTGTCATTGAGTTGCAAAATATTCAGTTGTTTTAACGTCACATTCTGCAAGCCAATCCCATCAACCACTTGTTGCGCCGCTGCGAGGTGTTCAGCCGACATATCGACCCCCCAACATTCTGCTTGTGGCAAACTGTACGCGGTGGCGATGATATTTTTGCCATCATTACAGCCCAATTCCAACACACGGCTCGTCGCGACTGGGGGCGGATTCATACCAAACAGGGTGCCCAAAGTTGCTAAATGCTGTGGTTGTGCATAAGGCATCGGTGAAGAAGTGTAGGGAAGCTCATCGTAGGCTGGCACATCTAAGCGCATGGTAATTTGTCCGTAAGTAGGCTAAAATGACAGTTTGGGCACAATTTACGAATACTACCATTAGGAGCAGTCACGATGTGGCGTTACATGCTTATCATAGCGTTATGGGCGGGTGGAATGGCGGTTGCGGCGAGCGAAAAACCTGCTTTGGATTTAAATCAATTGGTTGTAAAGACTGCAATTGCTGACGGGATTTCAATGGATGAAGCGGTAGATTCAATGAAATTGCGGGCGAATCAGTTGAATATGAAATTAGTGGCGCATCAACCTTTATCACAGGAGCTTAAAGCTCTTGATGTTCCTGATGTTCGCCGCGTCGAGATTTTTCAATTCTGTGATGCGCCCATTGCCAAGGAAATGATTGATTTTAATATGGCATTTGCCGCGTTTATGCCCTGTCGCATTACCTTGGTAGAAGATAAAGCGGGTAAGGGTTGGTTGGTGATGATGAATCCTGAGTTTTTCTTGACGATGGTCACGTTGCCGGAAGCGGTGCAGCAAAAAGCGACGAAGGTTCGCGACAGTCTGATGCAAATCATCTCTGCCGGTGCCCAAGGGGAGTTGTAATTTCTCAAACCAAACCTGACAGGTTTCTGAAACCTATCAGGTTTAAAATAATCAACTTTCCTAACTTGCGTTGAACTGACTTCAAAAACGATTACATATCAAACACGATATTCTTTTTCAATTTCTTCATCGCATCACTTTCGATTTGCCGAATCCGTTCTGCGGAAACATGATAATAATCCGCCAGTTCCTGCAATGTTGCCTTGGTTTCGCTCAACCAGCGTTTTTTCAAAATATCCTGACTGCGTGGATCGAGTAAAGCCAATGCCGTATGCAACCGTCCATGCCCACTGACTTCATGTTCTTCCAATTCCACCATCGCCGAAGGATCGTAACGGCAATCTTCCAAATAACCTGACGGTGCCAGTGTATCATCGTCATCATCGGTATCCACTGGCGCATCAAATGACGTGTCACAGGCACTGAGCCGCGATTCCATTTCCATCACATCTTTAGGAGTTACGCCCAAATCCGCCGCCACTTTTTGTACTTCGGCATGAGTCAACCAACCCAGATGTTTTTTGGCACTACGCAGATTGAAAAATAATTTGCGCTGGGCTTTGGTGGTAGCCACTTTGACGATACGCCAATTACGCAAAATGTATTCATGAATTTCTGCACGAATCCAATGGACTGCAAAAGAAACCAAACGCACGCCCACTTCTGGGTTAAAACGTTTCACCGCCTTCATTAAACCGATGTTACCTTCTTGAATTAAATCCGCTTGAGGCAAACCATAGCCCCGATAACCTTGTGTGATATGCACCACAAAACGCAAGTGTGACATCACCAAAGTACGGGCAGCTTCCAAATCACTCGCTTGGCGATAACGTTCTGCCAACGCACGTTCCTCTTCTGCACCCAACATGGGAATGGAACGGACGGCTTGAACGTAATTTTCAATACTTGCGCCGGGTACCGCGAGTTGTGCATTTAGTGTAAGTGCATCGGACATGTGAATTCTCCGCCTTATGTAATAGAATATTCTTGAATCTATTTTAGCACTCTTTCGCCGCGAGTGCTAACATAACCGAGTAAGCGCATATCAATTTTAGAAAAATAATTTAGAATCATTGAATTAAAAGATGAGACTCACTGATGTTGCTGCCACTTTTGACCAAGTATAACAGTAGGTCATAAAATATTCAAGTTTCATTGCATTTGCATCCACCGAATGAGCTATCTGGGCGAAGCGAACAAGGGGCTTTGTTGACCAAAATATTTTGATGACTTCGGGGTGACGCAGTTTAAATCCCACACGAATTCGCCAATGCTGCAAATTGTGCCAAGGTCAACGTTTCCGCTCTTGCTTGCGGCGAAATCTCTAATTTTTCCATCATTGCCTCAGTTACCCATCCTTTCAAAGTATTTCTCAGGGTTTTACGACGTTGGGCGAAGGCTTGAGTCACGATTTGAGAAAACTTGTTAAAATCGGCAACTTGCACCGGCGGTTGTTCATGGGGACGCAATTGTACAATACTCGACTCCACTTTTGGCGGTGGTTCAAAGGCTTCCGCTGCAACATCAAACAAAGATTCCATCTCATAAAAATATTGCAACATCACTGACAATCGCCCATAATCCGCAGTATCTGGCAAAGCCACCATTCGCAATACAACTTCCCGTTGCAACATAAAAGTCATATCTTCAACGTGTGTCACGAAATTAAGCAGATAAAATAAAATTGGGGTTGAAATATTGTAAGGTAAGTTACCGATAATACGCAACTTTTTATCCGTCACTAGTTGTAAAAAATCAAATTTTAATACATCGGCTTGATAGATACGCACCCTGCCCAACGGCTCACAACGGCGCGCCAACGCAGCAATCAAATCTCTATCCAATTCAATGACATCCAGTTGATCTACATATTGCAACAGCGGCAAGGTCAACGCCCCGCGACCGGGTCCGATTTCGACTAACTGATCGGTGGGCTGTGGTGCAATCGCGGCGATAATTTCTGCGATAATGCGCGAATCATGTAAAAAATGCTGCCCAAAACGTTTGCGAGGGTGGGGTGTGGACATGAAAACTCTATTTGATTGAAATTAAAAAATTTTAAAGGAAATCTATGCAATTTTGGGTGATTATTCCGGCTCGTTACGCTTCGACTCGTTTTCCCGGTAAATTGCTCTATGATTTAGCCGGGCAACCGATAATTCAACATGTTTATCGTCATGCCTGCGAAAGTGGTGCGACACAAGTGATTGTTGCAACAGATGATTCTCGCATTGCTGACGTAGCGCAGGCGTTTGGGGCGACGGTGTGTATGACGGCAATAACCCATCAATCAGGGACAGATCGGGTGGCAGAAGCAGCACGGATTCACTGGGCAATGCCAGACACGATTATCGTCAATGTGCAGGGCGATGAACCCTTGCTTTCACCGATATTAATTCGCCAAGTGGCTGAAGCACTTCATAAAAATCCGACTGCGAACATTGCAACTTTGTGCGAACCGATTACGACGACTGAGGATATTTTCAACCCCAACATCGTCAAAGTGGTGCGAGATCACGCTGGATTTGCCCTCTATTTCAGCCGCGCGCCAATTCCTTATCTACGCGATGGATTTGATTCATCATCTCCGATTCAACACGCTCGTCACTTGGGGATTTACGCCTATCGTGCTGAATATTTGTGGCATTATACCCAGCTCGAACCTTGCGCCTTAGAACACGCGGAAGTTTTAGAGCAACTACGGGTATTGGCAACGGGCGGCAAAATTTACGTGGAAATGGCAGCCACAGCGTCGGGGATTGGCATTGATACCGTTGCAGATTTAGACAAAGTGCGTCATTTATTCGTGAACTCGGCAAATGAATAACAATCTACGCTGAAACAACTTGCCAATCAATCAGTTCCCCGGCACGAAAAGGAATGATTTGCACTTCGCCAAAACTCAAACTTTCCGGCATTGTCCACGCTTGTTTACGCAACGTAATCGTATCTGTATTACGCGACAGTCGATAAAAATCTGCGCCATAAAAACTTGCAAACCCTTCTAATTTATCCAAAGCATTCGCTTGTTCAAAGGCTTCGGCATATAATTCTATTGCTGCGGGCGCGGTATAAATTCCAGCACAACCACAAGAAGATTCCTTTGCCGTTTGGGCATGAGGCGCGCTGTCTGTACCTAAGAAAAATTTCGGATTGCCGCTGGTTGCCGCTTCTAACAGGGCAAGACGATGAATTTCACGTTTTAACACGGGCAGACAATAATGATGTGGACGAATTCCGCCAGTAAACAACGCATTACGATTTAACAATAAGTGATGTGTGGTGATTGTTGCCGCTAAATTGTCAGAACCTGCCAACACATATTCTACTGCCTGAAGCGTGGTGATATGCTCCAAAACCACCCGCAAAGTCGGAAAACTTTGTAACACCGGATCGAGGATATGCTCAATAAAACAGCTTTCCCGGTCAAAAATATCGACACTGCTCGCGGTCACTTCACCATGAATGAGCAAAGGAATCTGAAGTTCTTCAATTTTTTCAAGTAGATGCCATACTTTGCGTAAATCCGTCACGCCGGAATCTGAATTCGTAGTCGCACCGGCGGGATAATATTTAATCGCAACCACTTCGGGTGTATTTTTGAGTTCAAGCAAGGTTTCGACGGTGGTATGATCGGTTAAATACAGCGTCATCAATGGCTTGAACGTATTTCCCGAAGGCAATGCCGCCAAAATGGCTTCACGATAAGCAAGAGCTTGTGCCATCGTAATTACTGGAGGTTTTAAATTGGGCATGATAATCGCGCGGGAAAAAATTCGCGCGGTCGCGGTCACCACTGAGTGCATCGCTGCACCCTCTCGGACATGTAAATGCCAATCGTCAGGGCGAGTGAACGTCAATTGCTGCATAAAAATCCTTTATTTATAGCCAGTTACCAATCATTAAAAACGGTGCCCAGTAGATCGGATGCCAATAACGAGTTTGAGCAATCAGTTTCTTTTGCGCGCTTTGCAGAGCTTTTGCTTTCGCCTTGCCATTTTGACGCATTTCGCGATAAAAATCTGTGATAACTAAAGCAGTTGCTTCATCATCAACAAACCATAAAGTCGCAATCGCACTCCGCGCCCCAGATTTGACCGCCACACCCGCCAATCCTAGCGCAGCCCGCTCATCCCCTACCGCAGTACGACAGGCACTCAAAGTTAATAATTCAATCGGTTTGTTGCGAAACTTGCCTAAACCGATGACATTTTGCAATTTATCCATCGTGATCTTGCTGTCGTAACTCAACAAATAAGTTTCATCGGGATCGGAACTAAATTCACCGTGAGTTGCCAAATGTAATACCGAAAATTCTTTACTTTTCAACGTGTCACGCAAAGCATCTAAAGTGTAGGCGGCATTGTATAATTTATCCTTGCCACCGGTCAATGTTTGAATGGTTTCTAATTCTTTGCCAACGCTGGGCAAGGGCGGATAACCTTGAACGGCATCGGATAAACCGGCGACCAAGGTGGCACTGTTTGCCCAGTCAATCGGACGGGGATTAATCAAGGTGAGACCGGGAGTCACGGCTAACGCGTAGTTTTCAATCAAGAATTGTTTGCCATCATACAAGGTACTCATGGGAATCAGGCGCAACATGCCATCGGGAACGATGACCAAGGTATCTACTTGATTTTGCGTCAAAATAGGTAAAATCGGACGAATCAACCAGTCGTATAATTGTCGCGCCGGGAATAAAAACCGATTGTTCGGACGTGTTTGTAAGCGCACCCGCAAATCCAACGCCGTATCATTCACTTCGTCACTCGTCGCATCGACTGTCATTTGTACAATGTCCCCACCGGTACTGATCAGCAACACCAAGCGATCTTCCAAAGGAATCGGATAAATAACCGCTGTTTTTTCAACCACTTGATCTAAATCTTTGGCTTTTTCTTGCAAGTCCAGCACGCACTCGTCTTGGAAATAATCGCGCAATTCAGCCATCTTGACCGACTCAACGGTATTTCTGGCTTGTTTTAATAATTTTTGTTTTTCATTGTTATCGGTCGCTTTTTCGGCTTTTTGCAAGATCAAATCGGCTAATTCATAATACACCGGACGGACGATCACATTGAAAGAACTGACCTTACTGCGCCGTCCCACATCTAAATTTTGCTGAATGGGCTGTAAAGTTTCTGTTGCAGCTTGATAGGCGGTAATTGCTGCATCAAGTTGTCCTTGCGTTTGCAATAATGCGCCCTGTTGCCATTGCCAAAGGTATAATATATCAGGATAATTGCCTTGTTTGGCGAAAAATAAGGCTTGACGGTTGAAGGTGACAGTTTCTGCAATTTTCTGATGCGTGAAATAGAGGTCGGCAAGTCGTCCATAAGCGATAGAAACGGTGCGATTATCTTGTTGTTTTTTGGCAATATTTGCCGCCATTTGTAGCGATTGTACCGCCTGATTGAGCAAATTCTGACGTTGTGCCTCATTTAAGCCTTGTTCTTCCCCCAATTCATTGGCAACTTGCTGACTTAATGCTTTCTCTTCCTCAGTTGCTTCTGGGTCTTGTTGCGCTAATTGGGCATCGTAACGACTTTGTTTTACACCTGTATCTGCTTGTAATAAATCTTGATTGGTCATCGCTAGGGAAATTAAACCATTGGATTTTGCATGTTCATCTGGCAGGCGTTGCAGCACATTCCAGATTTTTTCACAAGTGAGATGCACTTCCGATAAACTGCTCCATTGTAACTGTGATTTCGCTAGGTTGAGCAAAATTTTGAGTTGCAACACTTCATCTTTTATCTTTTCAGCATATTGCAGAGCTTCTTGATACGCGGTAATAGCATGTTCAGCATCATTGGTAGTGGCTAACACATTGCCTTGCGTATTTAAGGCTCGTGCTAACACCGCGTCATTCTTCACTTTTCGAGCAAGCGTCACACTGGCTTTGGCTTGTTTTTCACTTTGCTCAGTGTCACCGACGGCTAACCACTCATCACTTAATTGACTGGTGACAATGGCTTGCTGCGTTTCGTCATTGAGTTCATTGGCTAAATTTAAGGCTTGTTCCAGTGCAGCGAAAACTTGCGTGTGCATTCCTAAATTTTGATAGCCGGCGGCAAGTCTCGAACACATCGGCAATTTTTGCGTGGGCTGCCCATCTCCTAATAGTTTTAATGCTTTTTCCCATTGCGTCGTGGCATGTTCAAATTGCCCGCGTTGAAATGCCGTATCCCCCTGTTGCAGTAATTCGGTGAAATCAGATTCAGCGACGGATAAATTGATAAAACAGTGCAATAATATGAAAATGAGTAATGTGCGCATGAAATTGAACCTACAGTGTGATTAATTAATATATTTATCAATCAGTTATTTTACTTATTTTAACATGTTTAGGAGTAATGCTGTTCAAATCTATTCAAATTGTTGGTGCTCTAACCAAGTTTTATATATTTCAATCAAATCAATGGAATAATATTGCAACTGCGTGATTTCCTCTGTTATCGCTATAATTATCAAACTTATTTTAAACCTGTCAGGTTTCAGAAGCCTAACAGGTTTGAATTTCGGATAGTAAAAAAATTGAAACTATCTATAGTGTTCCTAAATGATGTGTAGAATGGGGTGATAATACCAGAGTATTTTTTG
>DYNO01000262.1 GCA_020721025.1 Thiomargarita sp.
TTTCGTGGCAGGGTTAAAAATGCTTCAGCAACGTGGCTGGAACGGTCAGTTTCAGGACTCAATATAGCCGAAAACATTTGCAAAATCAAGCTCCCGTGGCACAAAATGATGAAAAAAGTGATAACTCATTGAATTATTGAATAAAAAAATAAATTGGGGTCAATCGAGCAAAACGCCACGTATTCAATAAAATCAAATAGTTGGTAACTTGTTGAATCAAAACGAAAAATAAAAGATGCTTTTTAATCAGACTCCTTTATAATAAAAGCATCGTCAACGCTCAATTATCCAAATAATTTTATGTCATCGGCTCTCGATTCGCTTTTTCCGCTCTATGCCCTCAATATCACGTTGCAATGTATCGCGCCCATCTCCCACCTGCGCCACTTTCATCAACCCGCCCTCACCGCGTGGTTACGTCACCTTCTTGCTGAAATCAATGATTATGAACAACATATTACGCTCGATGCGGTGGAAAGTGGGCGCAGCGATTATGCGGTCGGAGATGCGTATCAATTGACGCTTTTTGTGCTGCATGGCAATGACGAATTACTTGCGTATTTATTAAATCAATTCAATGGATTACCGCATAACGCCCCCGGTCAAGACACTCAATTTCCATTTCGTGACAATTTACGATTACGCACCATACAAGATTTATTCACGCAACGAATTGTACAACATTCCAGCGATTTGTCGCCTTACACTTTGGATTATCTGCATCGAGAAACGCAATTGTGGCAAACGGTCGCAACGTGTCGATTATGTTGGAATTCGCCCGCCCGCCTGCTGTTACCTGCCGAACAACGCCACTACGAAAAAGGTGAATTGCGTTATTGTCGGCATTCCGCACAACTCAATAACACCTTGTTATATGAGCGTCTTCACGACAGTTTTGCCCATTTACTGCGCTATCGTCTGCCAAATCTTCCCCCGCGCCACTCCATTGCAGCCCCGCCGTTGCATCACGTTGATATATTTTGGGTTAATTACGCTTATCGCAATACGGACAATGGTTATGACAAACCGATGGGCGGCATGTTGGGTGAAATCGTGCTTGATAGTCACGCGTTCACAACTCAGCAATGGCATTATTGGATTTTGGGGCAATATCTGGGAATTGGGCAACGGCGCGCCTTTGGTTGGGGACGCTATCGTCTCGAAACGTTGGAAGGTCATTACACCAAACATGTTGCCCGTCGTCCGTCACTGTTGTCGCAAGTAGCTGAATCTAAAAATCTTCTCACCGCGTATCATGCCCTCGACGATCTCTCGAAGGAAGAAATTGATCCCGATGCCGAGCCACCGGAGCAGCGTTTATTACGGTTGGCTGAAAAATTAACGCAGGGCGATTATCAAATTCCACCATTACGGGAATATCCGCTTGCTAAACCAGACGGAAGCCAACGCCATTTGTTGATTGCGCCGTTTTTCGACCGAGTGTTGCAGCGCGCAGTGGCACAAATTCTCACGCCACCCTTAGACAGCATGATGTATCAAGGCAGTGTGGGTTATCGGCGCGGACGTTCTCGACACGATGCAAAGGAAATGATTGAGATTGCGTATCGAGAAGGTTATCGTTGGGTTTTTGAGTCGGATATTCATGATTTCTTTGATTTATTGGCATGGTCACGGGTTGCATTACGGCTACGGGCATTGTTTGGCACTGATCCCATTGTTGATCGGGTGATGGCATGGATTCAAGCACCGGTGCAGCAAGATTCGCAACTGATTGAAAGAACACGCGGTTTGCCACAAGGTTCGCCCTTAAGCCCGGTATTGTCGAACTTGATGCTTGATGATTTTGACAGTGATTTATCGGCGGCGGGATTACGTTTGGTGCGCTTTACCGATGATTTTATTATCTTATGCCAGACGCAAGCCCAAGCCCAGTCGATTGCTGCTCAAGCAGAAACGGCATTGGCAGAAGTGGGTTTGACCATGGAGCCACAAAAAACGCAAATTAGAAGTTTTCAACAAGGTTTTCGCTTTCTGGGCTATTTATTCGTCAATGGACTTGCCCTAGATGTTGGCGGAGAAAAACCCGTTACAGTGATGTCAGATACCACGCCAGAAGCCATGAACACATCCGCCGCAATAGAAATTGGACAATACGGTCAATTAGATGAATTAGGAACGTTGGTATTTGTCACAGGCGCACCATCACTCATTACCACCGAACATGAACGTTTGCAATTACAACGAGTTAGCGATAAAGATGCTGAGGCGACCGTTGAATACAGTTTGCCTTGGTCATTAACCCAAGCGGTTGTTTTGATTGGTAATCAACATCACATCACCACGCCCGCATTACGCATCGCCATGACTCACGGAGTTGCAGTGCATTTTGCTGACAGTGGCGGTCATTATCAAGGCAGTGCGTGGAATCCGCTCAGTGGGGTGGCAGAAAGTGAGTTGTGGTTAGCACAATTGGCGTGGTTGGGAAAAGCAGAAAATGCTTTCAGTGCTGCACGTTTGCTGGTTCGATCTCGGATTAAGCATCAACGCGAAGTATTACGATTGCGTAATGTAAAACATCAATTTGACGAAATTTTAATGACTTTGGAGCGGTTGGCGGCTCAAGCCATGCAAGTTGCTGATTTAGAAAGTTTGCGGGGTGTGGAAGGGAGCGCGGCACAGCATTATTTTCAAGCGATTGCGAAATTAGTACCGCCGGCATTTGGTTTTGAAACTCGGCAACGTCGTCCCCCGCCCGATCCGTTTAATGCGTTATTGTCTTTAGGATACAGCATGTTGTTTGCCCATGTCGATACTGTGATCCGTGTCAATGGTCTGTTACCGCATCGGGGTGTTTATCATCAACCTCATGGGGCACATCTCGTGTTGGCATCGGATTTAATGGAGCCATTTCGTCATTTAATCGAACGAGTGGCATTAAACATGTTGATTCATAAATATTTATCACCAGAGGATTTTATTGTCACTACCGATAATGGATGTCGTTTAACAGCAACTGCTCGGCGACGTTATTTTGGTGCATTGAGTGAGCGGTTTGAGCAACCCTTTCTCGGTCAAGGTTTAGAAGAAAGTCAACCGTTACACCCACATCTACAGTGGCAAGTTCGGCAATTGGTGCTATGGATACAGGGGAAAGTGCCTGAATTCACCGCGTGGCAGATGAGATAGAAACATGTTTATTTACGTGGTGTGTTATGACATTTCTGATAACGGGATTCGAGAAGCAGTGGCACAAGAATTATTGAAACACGGCAACCGGGTACAATTTTCAGTGTTTGAAATCGTGGTACCCTCTAAAGAAGCATTGGCACAATTGTGTCAGCGTTTGCAGAAGTTGGCGGATGATAAAACAGTGATTCGATTTTATCGGTTATGCCGATCTTGTCGCGATGCTTCGCACGATTTACAGCAACAAGCGATTGCAAATTTTCCCGCGGTGGTCATTATCTAACTGATTGATTTTTAATGTTATCCGGTATTATAGATATAATTCAATGAGTTACTAACTATTTGATTTTGTTGAATACGTGGCGTTTTGCTCGATTGACCCCAATTTATTTTTTTATTCAATAATTCAATGAGTTATCACTTTTTTCATCATTTTGTGCCACGGGAGCTTGATTTTGCAAATGTTTTCGGCTATATTGAGTCCTGAAACTGACCGTTCCAGCCACGTTGCTGAAGCATTTTTAACCCTGCCACGAAATAGCTGCTTAAGCTCTTGATTTCAAACAGGAAAAAATGCCGGCGGTTTCAGGCGCGCTAGCCGTTTAGGCTGTTGAAAC
>DYNO01000263.1 GCA_020721025.1 Thiomargarita sp.
TCAATTTCACGCAAATGTCGATCCAAAGATAACGATAACATTGAAGAAATTGTAAACAGCGTTGCCAAGACGTTGAGATTTGAATCGGCTTCACTGGCAGAACGAATGCGCTCTAAGAAATTGAAATTTACCGTCTGAGTTTCTTTGAAATACTGGCGCAGACCGTCGAAATCCATATCCGCAGTGCCGCCTTTTTTGCGAATATAGTATTGTTGCAATAAATAAGAGGAGGTAATGCGAAATACCGTTTCATCCATTGAGGCAAAGGGCAGGTGGAAAAACGCCATGCCGCGCATCACCGAGAGAATGGGGCAGGCACTGCTTGCCATCACAAAACCAATAATCGCACGCAATCCGGTTTGAGCGTCCGTCCGTTTAAAATACTCGCGTTCCGGAGTACGCACCAAAATATCGACTTCTTTACACGACAAAATTTCTGCAAATCCTTGCAATATCTCGTGAGCATCGACCGCAGGCGGACAATGAGAATAGTCTTCAGACTTAAGCGGACAATTTGGGCATTGATGAAAGGTTAATTCTGTCCATTCGGGATATTGGTCTTTATCTAAGATTTTGTCACGCGGGCGTTCAAATTCAACATGATAATGTAAGACCTTCCCATCGTCCATTGTGAAGGTGTATTCAATAAACATAGTTAGACACCTAACGCTTGATGTGATAGGTTCAGGAAGGTATTTACGTCAACAATGATAGATATCTGCGTAAACATTAGCTTACAGTCTGACTTGCCACCATGTTAGAAAAGCCCAACCAACAGAGGAGAATGTGTGAGCGACTTAGTTTGCTATTCAACTAAGTGGTACCGAGAGTCGGAATCGAACCGACACGATATTTCTATCACCAGATTTTGAGTCTGGCGCGTCTACCAGTTCCGCCATCCCGGCATATTTCAATAACACATTGTAACAGATTCTTCACATAATGGGAAGTGCGAGAATCAAAAAAACTTCAGCAACGGAGCTATTCCGTCAGACGACGTGGAATAAAATTTCGTGCTGAATTGATTAAGTCGTATTTTAGCACATATCCCAATAGGTTTTCAAAACTAAATTCACCGCGGAAAATTTATTGGGTAACTGCTTGAATATTTTTGAGATAATCTGTTGGTTTGAAGCCTTGTGCCGTTGAAATGGAGAATAATGGCAGATATGATTATTATTTAACCCGTGGCTTAATCCGATAACTTGTTGAATGAATTATCGATTAAAAGAATATCACGCGCTTCTCGTTAAAAATGATTGAATTCAGACTAGCATCTTTTTTTAAAATGGTATAGAATACACCTAAAGTTGAATAACGGGGCTGTAGCTCAGCTGGGAGAGCGTCGCGTTCGCAATGCGAAGGTCGGGAGTTCGATCCTCCTCAGCTCCACCAGAATTGTACAGGTTAGCCCTGATAGCTCAGTGGGATAGAGCGTCCCCCTCCTAAGGGGAAGGTCGGAGGTTCAACTCCTCTTCAGGGCATTGCTGAATAGGGAACTGAATATCTTTATTTTCTCACTTGATGTCTTGATGCAATTGGTTGAGAGTTATTTTGAAGATTCGTTGTTGACAAACGAATTACGCGCTGTTATAATTCTAACCAATTTATATGACGTGCGAAAGACTAGGGTGTTGACAAAATTGACGGTCAATGCGCCGTGTCAGTCATAAGTTTATCGTTTTAATCTGAACACCTAACTACACATCTCCTAAGATGGACTAAGAGCTGTAGTCAACTACAGTTTCTTAGTCATTTAATTTTTTCTCGCTGTTATCCCCGTTATAACCAAATCATTCGTTCAATTAACCGAAATGTTCGTATCCCGCTTTATCCAAAATAAAAGGTTGTCCCGCCAATAGGCAACGTAATCCGGCAACGGCTTCAATCGTGCCAATTTTCGTGTAGTTTCCTGAAGGTAGGACGCGCTGCAATAGATGTTCTCTCGCCGGCGGTACAGTAAAACATAATTCGTAATCATCTCCGGCAGTTAATGCCAACGTTGCCGCATCTTGTTGCGAAACATAGTGGCGTAATACCGGTGACAGGGGCAAATTTTCCACCACCAAGCACGCACCCACACCACTTGCCGTCAAAATATGTCCCAAATCCGCCGCCAATCCATCAGAAATATCTATCGCACTGTGTGCAATCCCGCGCAATGCCAAACCTTCCGAAACTCGCGGCGTTGGACGATTCAACCGATTTTTCACAAATTGTTGTGCATCCATTGGCAGGGATAACGAATGCTGCATTTCCGCCAATAACCCCAATCCCGCATCGCCCAATGTCCCCGTCACGTAAATCGCATCGCCCACCTGCGCCCCACTGCGTAACAATGCCAGACCCGCCGGCACCACTCCACTGACTTGAATTGTCACGGTTAAATGTCCCGCTGTGGTATCGCCACCAATGAGACTCACTTGATGTTGGGTCGCTAAGGTCAATAAGCCTTGAGTAAATTCAGCCAGCCAACTGGGTTCAACAGGCGGACAGGTCAATGCCAAGGTCATCCAACGCGGGGACGCACCCATTGCCGCTAAATCGCTTAAATTCACAGCTAAGGCTTTGTAACCAATATCAAAAGCAGAAGTGTCCTTGGGAAAATGTACACCGCTCACCACCGTGTCAACCGCCGTGACTAGGTGCATTCCCGCAGGAACAGTACACAACGCAGCATCGTCCCCAATTCCCAAGATAACTTCAGGATGACGCGAAAACGGTTGTCGTTGCAGTTCGGCAATCCAATCAAATTCTTTCATGATATTGGGCTCAAAACTCTCTTGATTAAGGCAAGGCTTGCAATACCAAATTGCCTTGATTCAAATACACTTGCGCCGGTTTACCTCGGAGAGAGGCTTTCAAATCTTCATTGACCAAGTAATGTCCCGCAACAGATACCAATTCAGCCTCCATTGCCTGACAAAAAATTCGGGCTTCCACATCCCCATTCACCCCCGCCAACGCCCGCCCGCGCAATGCCCCATACACATGAATATGCCGTTTTGCCAATACTTCCGCTCCCGGACTCACGGTAGATAAAATAATCAAATCGCCCTGTAATTCAACAATCTGTTGCCCGGAACGCACTGGCTGAGTCACAATTTTCGCCGCCATTGGCGCAGTCACGGGAGTCGCCGTTGTGGATTCATCGACCGGTTCACGACGGGTTCGCTCGACTTTTAATTCTGGCAAAATCCCCAGCGATAAACTGACGGCAATCTCATGATGCTTTGCTGTGCCACCGCGCACGCCGACCGGAATCAGTCCATAACTACGCAGTAATCCAACAATATAGCCTAAATCAATCGGTTTATCCTGTATCACTTGTAAATCAATAACGACTGGCGCGTGCTGAAATAAGGTCGCGGCGTGCTTGAACTTTTTATCCAACTGGATTGCCAATTTTTCATTATTCGCATCTAAAATACGAAAGACAAGCAATGTCAATAAATTACCCTTCAGTTCAAATGCAGGGTGAGGATGGGGAAGCGGGAAGACGTTAGACATGATGAATGAAACGATTTGAATGGACTTTGGTTATTATGGCGAGATTCATAACAACTTGCAAGCCTACAACACAAATTTCAATCAATCTCATAGTATAATCACGTAATGATTTGGTATTCAAATGAGACGGTAAAAAAGCCTGATTTTATGATAGCTTGATTATAGAGTGATCCCATAATAATGGGTTGAGAGTGCACCATTAAGTGATCAAGTCGCAACCATGCCATGATCAAGTCGCAACC
>DYNO01000264.1 GCA_020721025.1 Thiomargarita sp.
AAGAACCGAGTTTTTGCAGGCTCAGAGCCATCGAATTCGGTTTATTTATACCCCACAAAGCATTGCTCATGGCTCAATCAAGTGGAAATCTGGTTCAGTATCTTGTCTCGGCGGTTGCTCAAGCGTGGACAGTTTAAGTCAACGGATGAACTTAAAACTCGCATTCTCAAGTTCATTACCTTTTTCAACAATACTCTCGCTCAACCTTTTCGATGGACCTACATTGGCAAGCCCTTGGTCGTCTAAATTTAACCCCGCTTATCTCCGGTTCGGTGTACTAGATGTCACAGGCGCGTTATTTTTCGGAAACAATTACTTCATGCAATTTTTGGAAGGTCCGCGAGATAAAGTGAATCTGATTTATCATAAAATTGCGTTGGATGATCGGCACACTAATTTACAAATTCTTGAATTTAAGGAAGTTGGCTGCCGTTACTTTGAAGAATGGTCGATGAAATATGTGCGTTTCCCTCATGTGATTGCTAAAATTCTGAGAGAAAGTAGGTTAAAAGAGTTTAATCCGTATTTACTTGATGGTTTTGCTGTCAGTGGCATCGCGGAAGCTTTTCGTAATCATCACGATCCGGAACTTGCTTCCATGGAACCGCAACCCATTGATTATCGCCAACATCCAATCAGCAGCCATTGCCGCATCCACAACAGGCGCATCATCAACAGATATACCATGCGTACCATGAATATCATCCCCAAGTAATGCAATCCCACGGGGAAAAACAACCTCATCCAGACCCGGCACCACTTGCGGGAAAGGTACATGCAGCCCCGACATTACTTGCTGGAAAGGTGCATAAATCACGTAGTTCAGGATTATTGCATCTGTTAGGGTTACGTCGTTAATGTGAGTTAATTTCAACGAGTTATGGCAGATGTTCTATTTGCCTACACTCGTTGATTAAATTTTTATAATTTTAAATCAGTAGGTTGACTTGAGCTATGCCAGAGGTTTAATCAAGCAATTGCGGGAATTCGGCTTGTTGTTCTAAACGTTGGACTTTCCATTCTACAATTGTTTTTAAAACTAAGGTCAATAATGCCAATAATGCCAGCAATGACGCAACCGCAAATGAGGCGATAAAATTATATTCGTTGTACAAAATTTCAACGTGTAGCGGCATAGTATTGGTCAAGCCACGAATGTGTCCAGAAACCACTGAAACTGCTCCAAATTCGCCCATTGCCCGCGCATTGCACAAAATCACGCCATAGAGCAATCCCCACTTGATATTCGGCAAGGTGACGCGCCAAAACGTTTGCCACCCATTTGCCCCTAAAACTAAAGCTGCTTCTTCTTCTTCATTCCCCTGCGCTTGCAACAAGGGAATAAGTTCACGCGCTACAAAGGGAAAAGTGACAAAAATTGTTGCCAAGACAATGCCGGGCACTGCAAAAATAATTTGAATGTCGTGAGTTGCCAACCATTCGCCGAGCAAGCCGTGTAAACCAAACAATAACACAAAGATCAAGCCTGAAATCACGGGAGAAACCGCAAAGGGGAGATCAATCAATGTGATAAGAAAACTTTTGCCCACAAAATCGAATTTAGCAATTGCCCATGCCGCCGACACGCCAAAAACCAAGTTTAACGGGACAGCTATCGCCGCGGTCAATAACGTGAGTTGAATCGCGGAAACAGCATCGGGTTCGGTCAATGCGGCAAAATAAGTCATTACCCCACCGCGTAGGGCTTCAAGAAACACCACGATGAGAGGAAGAACGAGGAAAATACCTAGAAATATCAAAGCAATGGTAATAAGCGTGTGACGTATCCATGTTGGTTCGCTGATTGAGGCATGAGGTTGACGAGACATGACGGGGTTTCCAGAAAAATATTATAAAATATGGTAGTGGTTCGTTGACAGTAGCCAGTCAAATCAATCCATTGTGATTTGAAATTCTGACAAGTTTCGCACTACCTCATTCTGATCAACCGGTTATTTTGCTTCTAAACACACGGGTAAAGATACCGTAAAAAGACTGCCCTTTCCGATTTCACTCTCCACCCAAATTTCCCCATTCATCATCTTACAATAATGTTCGCAAATCGTCAGCCCCAATCCTGTACCGCCATATTCGCGGGTAAATGAATTATCCGCTTGAGTGAAAGGTTTGAAGATATTACCGAGTTGGTCTGAAGGAATGCCAATTCCAGTATCTGCGACTGAGAAAATCGCGCGAGCTCCCGCCCGGTGCACGGATAGTAAAATTTCTCCCTTTCTTGAAAATTTATTAGCATTACTCAGCAAGTTAAGTAAAATTTGTTGTAATTTATTGTAATCTTGTCGTAATTCAATTTCTTCAGGGCAATCGACGCGTAAAGTGTTGTCGTTAATCAAGATGGGTTGAAACACAGTTTGAATATCTTCAAGGAGTTGTTTGATCCCAAACTGAGAAACTTTTAAACCAATTTTTTCAGCTTCTATTTTGGCGATATCGAGTACATCACTCACAATACTCAATAATTGTTTGGCAGAAGTTTGAATTTTTGCTAAATCGGGTACAATATCGTTGTAACCCATGTCTTGGGCTTCGTCTTGCAACAAATCGCTGTACCCAATAATTGCATTCAAGGGCGTGCGCAGTTCATGACTCATGTTAGCGAGAAACACACTTTTCGCTCGATTTGCCATTTCTGCCACTTGGCGGGCTTGGGTACTTTCCTTATTGCGTCGTTCGAGTTCCAAAGTGCGGGCTTGAAGTTGCCGCTGTAATTTGCGGAAATTGAGGTGATTTGTAACCCGCGCGAGGACTTCTTCATATTGAAAGGGCTTGGTGATGTAATCCGAGGCACCGAGTGAGAAACCTTTGACTTTATCTACCGTATCGGCAAGCGCGGTCATGAAAATAATCGGAATTTCACGAGTTGTTTCTTGCGATTTTAAAATGCGACACGCTTCAAATCCGTCCATACCAGGCATCATCACATCTAACAAAATTAAGTCCGGATTACCATACTCTGCTCGTTGAATGGCACTCTTGCCATCTTGTGCTACCAATACTTTGAAGCCTTCTTGACTCAGAAATTTGTAGAGCACGCTGACATTTGCAGGGATATCATCAACAATAAGCAAAGTATCTTTTTGTGGTTTTTCATCGCTCATGTATTGGCTACGTCTCAGTAATGATGATGTAAATCTGTAGTGATCTTAAATCATTAAACGATTTAGGAATACTCTATCACGATTGTCATTTGAAAATTTAAAATTGTAGCATAACCGATACCAAATCAATAACAAAGACTCGCATTAAGTTTCAGTCAAGGATATTTGTTGAAAATAACCCATGCCATTTTTAGTACACCTCAGTACACCGAAGATTGATGGATTAACCGACCGTAAGTTTCAGCTTTTCCATCTCTTTGAGTTCAACGCGGGGGATAATTTTTATCATTATTTGCAAAATCAATTAATTAAAAATGTTGACTCGATTTGACAAATGATTGAAACTAAACTGAAATGAAATTTTAAACCTGCTCAAATATTTGGTTGATTGAGCTTGACCAAGAATAAACGATTGATGATATAGTGTTCCTAAATCGTTTATAGATTTGTCGATTGATAACCACTATTGTATAATTGGGTCGAATTAAAAAATCTTACAAGTTATTTAAAGTAGCGGATTCAAGCCATGTTATTAGCACATAAGATTGAATTAAGACCCACAGAGGAGCAAAAAGAATATCTCAATAAGGCTTGTGGTACGGTCAGACATTGCTATAATCAAT
>DYNO01000265.1 GCA_020721025.1 Thiomargarita sp.
CTGAGTGGATCGGACATGATCACTGAGTGGATCGGACATGATCACTGAGTGGATCACCCGTAACCATGTCATAGAGTCGTTGCCGTTATTCTGGAAATTCTAAAATCCTGCAAATTCTGATTCAGACAAATTCTATCATAAGATTCCGATAAATTGGACACGTTAAAATTTTATTGCCTATAATTATTTTTAATTCAATAAGTTATTCTGATAAGTGTTAGTGATCAAAAATCAACAGTTAGAAAGTGCTAAACTAAAAGTAAGTTCTCTCTACTTTGATTAAAAAGGAAGGCGTATGTGGCGATATTTTCTACTGGTGATGAGTGTGTTTCTTTTGAGTGTGCCTTCATTCAGTTACGCCGATGGTGACACAATTACAGATAAGTTGTGGATAAAATCGGTGATTAAATCTCAGGAAAAAGACCTGATTAACGCACTGTGGCAAGAAGGCGGGCGCGCAAAAAACCAACGGGGTGACGAAGTGATTTGGGGCTATTTTCATGCGAATCCCAACGATGTGACGTGGGGCGATAAAAACAACCCCGATGTCTTCGTGAAAATTTGGTTTGATGTCAGTGGACGCACCGATGTCAATTTTTTTCATGTTTCTGTGCCAGACATTTTCGTTTACAGCATGTTAGATAAAATTAGCAGTGATACCAAGCGTGCCACGATGGATTATCGTTATGTCCGACATTATTATCAGAATGGCAGAACGGGCGTAGATTATCCCGCGACTCGTGAAGTTTCCACCGCGGCTGCGACGGATAGCCAACCAAATGCTTACGACACTATCAATGGGTTACGCATCGGTGCGTGGATTGATTCCGCAGAAAAAGGTAATATTCAAGCCGCATGGCGATTGGGGGGAACGGGGATTTCTGCACGGGGCGATCAAGTGGTGTGGGGATATTTTTATGCCAATCCACAAGATGTCAGTTGGGGAAATGCCGATAATCCCGATGCTTACGTCAAAATTTGGTTTGATGTCAGCGGACGAGTCGATGTCAATTTTTTCCATGTGTCTGTCCCGAATATCAAAGTATTTTCTGGCTTCGGCAGCTATCAAAAACAAGCATTGATTACCACCAATGACCGCTATACTCGTCATGAATATTCGCTCGGTGTACAAGGTAACAGTAAACCAGTGGTGAGCTCGTTGTCATTGCAAGCCCGCCCGTCTGAACCCAATCAAATTATTGGTTTAATTGGCAGCGATGCCGATGGCGACACCTTGCAATATGAATTGATTTCGCCCGCGCAAGGCACCGGTTATACCTCCGCATTTATCAAGCCCAATGAACCGAAACTGTATCTCACCCTCGCCAATAATTACAATGGTCTCATCAATTTACGTTATCGTGCGACCGATGGTAAAAATTACAGTGAACCAGCGAATATTGACATCAACGTGACTGAAAGTTTAGAAACCAGTGGCTTAGGTTTTCAACCCATCAACCCGCGGGATTACGCCAATATTGACCGGAGTAAATTGAGTGGGCGATTGCTCGGTGCACCGGGAGCAGAGCCTACTCTACCGCGTCAGATTGATTTAAGTAGCAATTTTCCTCCCGCGGGCAATCAGGGCAATCAAAACAGTTGTGTCGCTTGGGCAACCGCGTATGCGTTGAAAAGTTATCAAGAACGCATGGAAGAAAACTGGGAATTGGTCAGTGGAGAACAATTGAATTACAACCATATTTTCAGCCCGGCGTTTATTTACAATCAAATCAATGAGGGCGTGGATGAAGGTTCGGATCCTGCTGAAGCCTTGAATTTAATTATTCAAAAAGGGGCAGCGACTTGGGCGACCATGCCCTACGATCCCACTGATCATCGTACTCAACCGAGCAGTCAGGCATTTCGAGAAGCGGCGCAATTCAAAGGGACGAAAAAATTCACTGCGGATGGCATTCAGGGAGTTAAAAAGGCGTTGGCAAATCGTCAACCAGTGATCGGCGGGATTTTTGTTTACAATTCACTCTATCGTCTCAAGGGAAGCAATTCGGTTTACAACTCGGCGGATGTTGCTTGCGACCCCTCGAATGCTTGTGGACATGCCGTGACGATTGTTGGCTATGATGATGATAAATATGGCGGTGCGTTGAAAATTTTGAATTCTTGGGGCCCGCAATGGGGCGATAATGGCTATTTTTGGTTGCCCTACGATTTTGCACGTCGTACCACGCCTTGGGGCGCATTGTTAGACACGGCAATTTATCTGGATGATGCCGATAATGACATCACTGTACCCTTGCCTACTCCGCAACCCACCCCACAAAATAACTTGGCGAATTTGCAAGTCGAAAACTGGTCAGCGCGCTACAATGCTTCTCCCAATGGCGACGGGGAATTGCGATATTCAGTGAAAAATACCGGCGCGGGAAGAGCTGTCGCAGGGGCAGATGTGAACTTGATGTTGTCAGAGGATGATCAAATTTCGAGCAATGATACCTATGTGGTCTATGAAACGATTCCCTTTGATTTAGACTCCGGTGAAACTGCTTATCGTGATGAAAGTAATGAGATTGCGTTTAATTTTCCTAGCGATTTGGCATCGGGCGTTTACTACATGGCAGTCTGGGTCAATGGCTTAAATGCTGTGGAAGAGACTGATTATGATGATAATGTTTCAGCAGGCGAGCGCAAAGTGACCATTGAAGACAGTCTGCCAGACTTGATTGTGAAAAGTTGGTACGCCGGATGGAATGATGCGGGCGAAGGGGCTTTGGAATACAACGTGACCAATGAGGGCGGACGCACCACCACTTCGACCGATTGGGATGTGAATTTGGTCTTGAGTCGGGATGAAATCATCGGCAATGGGGATGAATGGGTGTTATTTTCTGAACGTGGCACGCATATTTTAGAACCCGGTGGTTATATTTTTCGAGATGAAACCAAGCCGGCTGCATTCAGCCTATACCGTGATATTTTTGGGCAACGGGTGACTACGGGGGATTATTACATGGGCGTGTGGATTGATAGCCAAAATCGTCAATCGGAAGCCGATGAAAATAACAATTACTCAATCGGCAATAATATCGTAACTATCAGTAACATGCGTCGTTTGAATACCGAAGACTCGGCGGTGCGAGAATCCTACAATGGAAAACCCTTACCCAATCACGTCACTTGGCGTAAAGTGAAAATTATTCAACAACTTGAGGGTGGTCATCGCCTAGAATTATTGAGTGATACAACAGCACAACCCCTGTTTGACAAAGAAATTCATGCCGCCGACGCGGTGATTTCCCCCACAGTGAAACGTACTCCCATGCCGCAGGCGAATTATGTCAAGTAA
Organism: Thiomargarita sp.; assembly: GCA_020721025.1. Taxonomy (GTDB): domain Bacteria; phylum Pseudomonadota; class Gammaproteobacteria; order Beggiatoales; family Beggiatoaceae; genus DYNO01. Next base: position 3,305 of record DYNO01000265.1, read on the forward strand.
ACTTATCTGGTTGTTTGGAATGAATATGTTCCTGTTGCTTCAAGGATGTGCGACTCCCCCCGCGCCGGTGGAGAAACCTAATCTGGCGCGCTATCGTGCCGGTTTAGCGAATCCTGCCGCGGCGCGGTGTTTGCGAGATGGTTATCGCTTGGAATTCATTTATTCGCCCGAAGGCGTTCCCTTGCAAGGGCTGTGCGTCAACGATGCCGTGTCTGCCAAGTGTGAAGAATGGGCATATTTTCGCGGGGAGTGTCGTTTAAACAAAGCCACGTCGCCCCCACCGTTTCCGTGTCTGCCTTCCTTGCCCTTGGAACCTGAGGATATGCCAGATTTACCCAGAGTGCGTCGCGTCCGAGTGGGTCATGGCTGAGTTAGTTCCTGTTACCGAAACAACTATATTTAGTTTAATATTGCTATATACG
>DYNO01000075.1:0-5425 GCA_020721025.1 Thiomargarita sp.
TGGGTTATAGACCTGTTTCACTTGGTATTAAAGATTTCAAATCGGTTCTATACAACACGTTATAGCTGCGATTGGAATTAAACGGCGGATCAAGATAAATCAAATCAACCGATTCGCCAGCAAACCGTTCCTGTAAAATGGGCAAGTTGTCGCCATAAAATAATGTGTTTTGAGTGATAACGCGTTGATCCATTTTTTTCTCGTTATGAATGATAGGTTTGAATTCGTCATTGTTCACTTAGATTTGTGTAGGGTGTATAAGCGAAGCATCATACACCTTTAATTTCAAACAGTTGTGCTGCATGACACAATGTTGATGCACCCTACGCAATTTCTAACAGCGATATGAACTTTATTTAAAGCTCATCAAATCACCGCTAAATTTCCTTTAGTTTCAAGCCACTGCTTACGATCCCCCGCCCGTTTTTTCGACAACAACATATCCATCATACTTTCGGTCGATTCAGCTTGTGCCAAACTTAAACACACCAACCGTCGAGTTTCTGGCGACATGGTGGTTTCTCGCAATTGCAACGGATTCATTTCACCTAACCCTTTGAATCGCTGCACATTTATTTTGCCTTTTTTATGCTCTGCTTCAATGCGCGCCAAAACTCCTTGTTTTTCCTCTTCATTCAACGCGTAATACACCACATTGCCAATATCAATTCGATACAACGGCGGCATTGCCACGTATAAATGACCCGCTTCGACCAAATGACGAAAATGTTTCACAAATAATGCACACAACAACGTCGCAATGTGCGCCCCGTCTGAATCTGCGTCGGCGAGAATACAAATTTTGCCATAACGCAATTCACTCAAATTCTCAGAATTCGGATCGACCCCCAAGGCAACGGCAATATCATGAATTTCTTGCGATCCTAAGATTTCTGTCGAATCCACTTCCCACGTATTTAAAATTTTACCGCGCAGGGGCAAAACTGCCTGAAATGTCCGATCCCGCGCCTGTTTCGCCGAACCGCCCGCAGAATCGCCTTCGACTAAAAATAATTCAGTGCGATTCACATCTTGCAAACTACAATCTGACAATTTTCCCGGTAATGCCGGTCCGCCCATCGTTTTTTTGCGTACTACCTTTTTTTCTAATTTCAGGCGTTTTTGGGCTTGTTCGATAATGAATTGCGCTAATTTTTCCGCCATTTCAATGTGTTGATTGAGCCACAAACTGAAACTATCTCGCACCACGCCCGCGACGAAGCTGGCACAATTGCGAGAAACTAATTTTTCTTTGGTTTGCCCGGAAAATTGAGGGTCTGCCAGTTTCACCGATAAAATATAGGTACAGCGTTCCCACACGTCCTCCGGTGCGAGTTTTACGCCACGCGGCAATAAGTTACGATAATCGCAAAATTCCCGTAATGCTTCCAATAATCCACTGCGTAAACCGTTGACATGCGTACCGCCTTGAATGGTTGGAATTAAATTCACATAGCTTTCGGTGAGCAAATTTCCTTCTGGCAACCATGCGACTGCCCATTCCACAGCTTCAGTGCTACTACTCAATTGTCCGATGAATGGCGTTTTGGGTAAAATTTCAGCTTCTGCGCCCAAATGTTCGACCAAATACGCGCTCAATCCGGCACGATAGCACCATTGTTGGGTTTCGCCACTGGTTTCATCGGTAAAACTGACGGTTAATCCGGCACAAAGCACTGCCTTGGCACGCAATAAATGCAATAGGCGGGGAATGGAAAATTTGGGTGAGTCGAAATAGCTGGTATTGGGGAGAAAACGCACTGTTGTTCCAGTGAATTTATCGGTTTTGCCAATCACCGTTAATTCTGAAACTTTGTTGCCATCGGCGAAATTCATTTGATAAATCTGTTTGTTACGTTTTACCGTCACAGTGAGCGAAGTCGATAATGCGTTGACGACTGAAATTCCCACGCCGTGCAAACCTCCAGAAAATTGGTAACTTTTGTTAGAAAATTTGCCGCCGGCATGGAGGCGCGTTAAAATCAATTCAATGCCGGAAACGTGTTCTTCAGGGTGAATATCAACTGGCATACCTCGTCCGTCGTCTCGCACGCTCAAAGAACCGTCAATATGCAAGATAACTTCGATGGTTTTGGCATGTCCGGCAAGGGCTTCATCGACACTGTTATCAATGACTTCCTGCGCGAGATGGTTAGGGCGGGTGGTATCGGTGTACATGCCCGGTCGTTTACGCACGGGATCGAGTCCGGTCAATACTTCAATATCTACAGCATCATAACTGGAATTCAAGGAAACATCCTTTGCTGGTAATTCTGGGGAAAATGAGATTTGATTTGAAAAGTGTTGCTTTGATGATAGAAAATTATACCAAACCTGAGAATGAGAATTGAGAAGTGACGTTGGAGAACTACTTGGCATCTGGTGGGATATTCAGCCATTGTAAAACATGAGTCATCACTTTTGCAAATACCGGCGCGGCAACTTTTCCTCCGTAATATTCCCCTTCTTGTGGCGCATCAATCATGACCACCATCGCGAATCGTGGACGTGACGCGGGCACCAATCCGGCGAATAATGCAAAATATTGGCTGTTAGAATAACCAGTTGCCGTGACTTTGCGTACTGTACCGGTCTTGCCTGCCACTCGAAAACCTGAAATCGCTGCCGCTTCTCCGGTGCCGCCGGGAAGGGTGACTGTTTCCAACATTCGCACGATAGCTTGCGCGGTTTCGCTCCGCATGACACGAAATGATGCCGCTTGGGCTAATTCACTTTGTTGCAGCGGCAATAATCGCACTGGGGGTAAAATCCCATCGTTGCCTAGAACGGCATACGCTCGCGCCAATTGCAATACATTGATATTTAAGCCATATCCAAAAGAAGCACTGGCTTGTTTGACACGATTCCAAGTTTGAAAGGGGGGTAAAAATCCGCTCACTTCACCAGAAAAACCGCTACCGGATAATTTCCCAAAACCCAGTTGTGAGAACATTTGCCACAAATTTCGTGAACTGAGCGATAGACCGATTTTCGCCGCGCCGACATTGCTTGATTTTTGAATCACGGTGGTCAAATCTATCATGCCATAATTATGACTGTCCTTCACCTTGTATTTATCCAGCATCAGATAGCCCGGACTGGTATCGATCAGGCTATTGGCGCGATATTGGCGACTTTCCAATGCTGCGGATAAGGTAAAAGGTTTCATGGTGGAACCGGGTTCAAACACGTCTGTCACTGCCCGGTTGCGAATTCGCTCTGATTCCCGTTCTTCAATCGTATTGGGGTTATAAGTCGGATAATTCACCATTGCCAACACTTCACCACTGTTGACATCCAATATCACCAAACTTCCTGATTTTGCTTGATGTTCGATGATTGCCGTCTTCAACTCTCGCAACGCCACATATTGCAAGCGATTGTCAATGCTGAGATGAATATCGGCACCGGGACGCGCCATTTTAATCCCGCGCACATCGGCGATAATTTGCCCCTGTCTGCCTTGCACCACTTGTTTAGCTCCTGCTTCTCCGGCGAGCAAATGATTGAAAGAACGTTCAATTCCCTCTTGTCCAACATCATCGACATTGGTAAATCCCACTAAATGTGCACATAATTCTCCTGTTGGATAGTAACGTCCGTATTCTCGCTGCAAAAATACGCCTTCCAATCTCAATTTTTCAATCTGTTGGGCGACATTGGGCGAAATCCGTCGTTTTAAGTAAACAAATTCCCGTTGCATCCGTCCTTTCAAAGTCGCTGCAATTTCCGCAACACTGATATTGAGAATACGGGCTAATTGTTGCCAACGCGCTCTTTCTTCTTCAAATTGCGCCGGATGGAGCCACACCGAATCGACGGGGGTACTGACTGCGAGAGGCATAGCGTTTCGGTCTAATAACATACCGCGATGGGCAACAATGGGCAAAGTACGCAGATGACGCGCTTCCCCTTGCGTTTGTAGAAAGTCGGTGTGCATCACTTGCAAATACACGGCGCGCCACAGCAAAATTACAGTAATTAAGATAAAAATCAATAACATCCATTGTCTTCTTGCCCAAATTGGAGAAATTGGCGCAACGGGTGGGGGGCGATAATGGGGACGTGTCATGAAATTTTTATGTGAAATACGAATGAGGATTAACTTTTATTTTATACTATTTTGGTTGTTGATGCCAAATCGCATGGAATATTGGCGAATTTTTATGGCTGAGGTGTGCAAAATTTTTGAGCCCACACTTTTCACACAAGAACACATCATTTCTGTTGATTATTCAACCGGTTAACTATTACAGTAGAAGTATGATGGGCTCAATTTTTCCCAAGGATGAGCCCACACTTTATGATCGGCAAAAATATTTTTCATTTAAAATTCAATTCATTAATAAACCTCAGATTATTGTAACATGAATATGATGGGCTCATATTTGCTCTCCGGCGGTAAACTGCGAAAAAAAGATGAGCCCGTGTTTTTCATAACGGAAAAGCATTCTTTTAAAATTCAATGATTTAAATTACATTTGTTTTGTTATAAGTATATCAAAAGATGTTTAAATTGATAGCTATTGCTATGGGATTAACCGCTTTTTTGAAAAAGTGACGCGAGAACGCAAAATTTTCATTGATTACCTCGCCAAATAGATTGAAATAATTTATTTGTAATATCAATCAATTATTTTTACTTCGTATTTTATACTTGTTTAATAAAAGATGCTAATGTAGTGCACTTGATCACTCTCAAAATCTATAGACGAAAGTATGGGCTCAATTTTTGAATTTTAAGGTCAAATTTTATCACTCGTTTTTGCTGCGACAAAGGCATTTTTTACTGATTATTCATTGGATTAAACAAAGCGGTAATTACATGACAGTAATGATGGGCTCAAATTTTGAAGTCTTGTAGTGCACTTTCGCGATACATGAAAATATTTATTTGATTTTGTTCATAATTTTTTTCCTGAAAAAGCTGGCATCCTTCCTGCTCTATACATTGGCATCAACGCAAACAAAACAGATTCTTTTAGAATAACCACAAACTTGGGAATGCTGAAGTCATTCTAGCTTACAAAGAGACTGTGCGCTTTTGAGTAGTGGTCTCTCTCGGCTAGAAAGTTGATAAACAACGTAAATAAAAAATTTGGATTGTCGATTTAAAGTATGCTATACTCGTGACATGCTATGATTCTGAAGATTTCAGATAATAGAATGTCATACATGGTAGCAAAAATTTCACAGTCTCAAACTTGTATTAACAACTCACAAAACATCCAGCTGAACAAGCTGAAATGGAGAATCTCAATGAAAACTCAAAAGGGCTTTACCCTGATCGAATTGATGATCGTCGTGGCGATTATCGGTATTTTGGCGGCTGTTGCGATTCCTGCATACAGTGATTACCTCAAACGTGCGCAAGTCACTGAAGCCATTGGCTTGATGGGCGGTTTGAAAGGACCAGCAGAAGAAT
>DYNO01000075.1:5525-14291 GCA_020721025.1 Thiomargarita sp.
CAAGTCACTGAAGCCATTGGCTTGATGGGCGGTTTGAAAGGACCAGCAGAAGAATTTGCAGGTTCTAACGGTATATGGCCTTATGCAAGTTCATTAACGATGAAGACTGGTGGTAAAAACACCACTTTATTGGCACCTGTGGGTGGTGGAGTTGCTTTTGCTAAAAGTGCTATCATGGGCTTTAAAATTAAGATGGCAAAAATTGGTACTACCGGTTGGGTTGGCTTGCAATGCGAACCTGTTGAAGATCCAACAACCAAAGCTATGAAAGGTTGCGGTTGGAAATGCGGTAAGGCAGCTGGTTCTGACTTGTCCGAAGGTTATCTGCCTTCTTCTTGCAAAGATAAACTTGGCATCTAGTCTTCAATTGCGAGAGGCATCTTCATAGATTGTTATCTCACTCCTAGTGTCTCTCTAAGCAATAAATAGTCCAAAATAGAAAACCCGCTCACCTAATTTTTAGGAAGTGGGTTTTTTATTGTCAAAAATCAATAGAGATGCTTAAAAAGCAGGAAGTTCTATGTTTGAAAATATTCGGGAAGATTGGCGTACCCATGATCGTGACATCACCCGGCAGGGATTTTGGGTCATGCTGGTTTATCGTTTTGGGCGATGGCGATATGGAATTAAATCACGCCTGCTCCGTTTACCATTCTCTTTCTTATACAAGTTATTGTTTGTGATGGTGCAAATTCTCACCGGAATTGAACTGCCTTGTGAAGTCACTTTGGGACGACGCTTTAAAATTGAACATTTTGGCGGGATAATTATCAGTGGCGATGCTGTCTTTGGTGACGATGTGGTTATTCGTAATGGGGTAACTGTGGGATTGCGACATACTGGGGTGCGAGGTTCGCCAGTGATGGGAAATCATGTGGATATTGGGGCGGGTGCAAAAATTTTAGGAAATATTCGGATTGGTAATAACGTTTCTATTGGTGCGAATGCGGTGGTTATCAGCGATATTCCCGATAATTATATTGCTGTCGGTGTGCCGGCGCGACTCATTCCCAAAAAAATTTCAACCGAGTAACCGGAATGATTGCAATCTACAATTTAAAAACCATTGAATTATCATAAAGTTGACGTTGATTGAAATCAAAAATAGTTGGAGTTTAGCCAAAATGATTCGCATTATTCAACGTTGGTACAAAATAAAGCTAATTCAGACACACCTCGCGGGAGATAATTTCCCACGAGGTTTTATCGACATCATGGTGATTAACTCAACTGCTTTTTCACCAAATCACTGACAACTTTCATATCGGCTCGTCCTTGCATTTGGGGACGAATGATATTCATGACTTTTCCCATATCCTTGGCTGAATTCGCACCTGTTTCTGCTATCGCCTGCTGCACCACCGCCACAATCTCAGCTTCACTCATCTGTTGTGGCATATACTGTTGCAATACAGTGACTTCAAATCTTTCTTGCGCTGCCAAATCTTCACGCGCCGCTTTTTCGTATTGTTCGATAGATTCACGCCGTTGTTTGAGCATTTTGTCTAATACAACAACAACTTGATTATCATCTAAAGTGATACGTTCATCAACTTCGCGTTGTTTAATCGCGGCTAAAATCAGACGAATCACGCCCAATCGTTGTTTCTCGCCGGCGCGCATCGCCGCTTTCATATCTTCTTGAATGCGTTGCTTAAGCGTGAGGGAATCAGACATAATTAGTAATGACGTTCTCTTTGCAAAGTTTCGCGCGCGGCTTTTTTCAGATGGCGTTTCACGGCGGCGGCGGCTTTGCGTTTGCGGATGGAGGTCGGTTTTTCGTAGAATTCACGGCGGTGAACTTCGGCTAAGATGCCCGCTTTTTCGCAAGCACGTTTAAAACGACGAATCGCAACTTCAAATGGTTCATTTTCTTTAACACGAACATTAGGCATTGAAAGTATTGCCTCCTAGAAAGTTAAGTGGAACTTGATAATTGTCTGTAAACTTTTCATTTTAGCATTTACTTGGCGGTAAGGCAAAATAAAAATCAGAGACGGATCATTTTAACCTGCCAGATGGGAAAATTTGACCGGTTGTTTGCTAATGAAATTACGCAACCACCGGGATTTTACCGATTTTTGCTTGCCACTTTGCTGGTTCTGTGTTGTGCACCGAAATTCCTTGTGAATCAACGGCGACGGTGACCGGCATGTCTTGCACTTCAAACTCGTGAATTGCTTCCATTCCCAAATCTTCAAATGCAACCACGCGAGATGAGCGAATTGCCTTAGACACCAAGTACGCCGCGCCACCCACTGCCATCAAATACACAGCTTTATGTTTCTTAATTGCAGCAATTCCAGCATCTCCCCGTTCAGATTTACCGATCATGCCGATGAGTCCGGTTTTTGCCAACATCATTTCAGTGAATTTATCCATCCGAGTCGCAGTGGTTGGACCGGCGGGTCCCACCACTTCATTACGCACCGGATCGACGGGGCCCACGTAGTAAATAAAACGATTATTGAAATCAATTTCTGGCGGTAATGTGCCCCCACTGGCGAAAATATCGGCAATTCGTTTGTGTGCTGCATCTCGCCCGGTCAATAACTTACCGCTTAATAACAGCCGTTCACCCGGTTGCCATTGGGCGATTTCTTCACGAGTCACGGTGTTTAAATTGACCCGCCGGGTGTCTGCCCCCACTTCCCATGTAATTTGTGGATAATCAGACAATTTTGGCGGCGTTAAGGTTGCCGGACCAATACCATCAAGCACAAAATGAGCATGACGAGTGGCAGCACAGTTGGGAATCATTGCCACAGGGAGCGAAGCCGCGTGGGTTGGATAATCCAAAATTTTCACGTCCAAAACCGTCGTTAAACCGCCCAATCCCTGCGCTCCGATGCCGAGTGCATTGACTTTTTCGTATAATTCGAGCCGTAATTCTTCCACACGATTTTTAGCACCACGGGCTTTTAATTCATGAATATCAATGGATTGCATCAAAGATTCTTTTGCCAATAACATCGCTTTTTCTGGCGTGCCCCCAATGCCCAATCCTAAAATTCCCGGTGGACACCAACCCGCCCCCATCGTTGGTACTGTTTTCAGCACCCAATCGACAATGCTATCACTGGGATTTAACATGACTAATTTTGATTTATTTTCCGAACCGCCACCCTTAGCTGCAACGTGGACATCGACTTCATCACCGGCGACAATTTCCATGTGAACCACTGCTGGCGTATTGTCCTTGGTATTTTTGCGAGTTCCGGCGGGATCATTCAAAATCGACGCACGTAACGCATTGTCTGGATTCATATACGCGCGGCGCACGCCCTCGTTGACCATTTCTATGATATCCATGTCAGTTTCCCAACGCACCTTCATTCCTACTTTTAAAAACACCACCGCAATTCCAGTATCTTGGCAAATCGGGCGTTTACCTTCCGCACACATCCGAGAATTGATCAGAATTTGCGCCATTGCATCTTTTGCCGCTTGCGATTCTTCTTGTTGATAGGCTTTCGCAAGAGCTTGAATATAATCAGTGGGATGGTAGTAGGAAATAAATTGAAACGCGTCAGCAATGCTTTCGATAAAATCTTGTTGTCTGATGATGGTCATAAAACCTTCCGCTTGGACGTAGAACGTGAGAGACACGGCTATTATAGTGGAAACCGTGCTGTGAAGTTATCTGGTCACGCTTTTTCGGGTAGGAATGATGTTGTTGATGAATTACATCTGATCAAAATGGAAGATAAGAGAAATTAGGAATGATTACATGAACTTGTCGCAATTCAGAAATGTTGCTGTGTTAAAACATGAATTACTTGGAAAATCAACCGGTTGGAAATAAACATTTAACGTAACAACCGGTTGAAATTTAAATGGAATTTGAAAACTATCTACGCAATGAATCGACAGAAATTTTTACTTCTTGTGGTTCATCCCGCCGAAATATTTTGAACACTTTCTCGGTCTGTGCATTTGAATCCACAAAATCTTGATAGGCTTGCTGCAACAGGCGGGTGTAAGTGGCGTGTTTTTCGGCTTCGTCTGTCAATTGATTGGGTTTTTCCCGCGACAGATAGTCATGAAAACGCTGCAAAATGTGCAACCGATATACTTTCACGCGCTCGGCATCGTAGGCAATCTGAAAGAAATCTAAAAAATCTTCCGCAGAAACCAAATCTTGCATGTCTTCATCTAAACTCATCATCATTCCTTCAATTTTGGGGAGTGGGCGGTGTTCATCATTCGTAAGTGCAACATAGGAAAAACATTTTATCACCCCCGCCAATTTAATGCTTGTCGTTACGTTTCCAAATAACTAACAATTGTTCTAACACTTCCGCTTTCGGACGGGTAATCGTTGCCACATCCACTTTCACCACGCCTTTTTTGATCAGGTCAGAAAACTTGCTTTTTTCGTCCAAAATTGGCACATCAAGATTGGCAGGACGGAACAAATATTCGTCACGCGCCACCAACTGCGCCGGCTTGCTGAGTAAGAAATCTTGGAATAATTTTGCGGCGTTACGATGCACATCGGTACTCCAAGGCACATCTAAAATGTAGTATGGATTGTCATTCCACACGCTACGAGTTGGATAAACAATTTTGATCTTGCCCCAACGTTTTTCAGCAGCTTCCATGTCAGACAACGCCAAATTTTCATAGACCACCACAGCATTGGTTTGCGTGGGTCCATGACGCAACATATCTTCCATCAATTTACCCGTGCTACTTTCTTCGGTCGTGATATTGCTTTGGGCTTTTGCCAACCAGGTTAAAAAACCTTCATCCATCACTTGCTCTGCTTTAATGCCACGTGATACATCAAGAAAATCGTATGCCATCAACGCCAAGGTCAACAAACCACTGTTAGAACTTGTAGGAATGGTATGTGCGAAAGTGAACATTCCCCATTCTGGTTTTTGAGCGATTGCCGTCCAGCCCGTTTTTTCTTCCAACGCGCTGGCAATGTTCTTAAAATTCATGTCATTATACTTGGCTGTGAAGGCGGTATAGCGATCTTCCCACATCACGATCACCATCGGAGTTAATGCCAACGGAGCATCCGAGAAAATGGGGTCTTTACCGTCATGTTCTTTTTTCCACTTGTCAACCAGTAAATCTTGCACCAAACCGCTGGCGGGAGACCAGACGTGGATGCGTTTATCTTGTTTCAAAATGGCTTCGCTGCCTTCCACCGAACCCATGGGGATCAGGTTGATTTTGACATTTTTACCTTCGGGAGTTTTCGCAAATTCCGCTGTTGCCCACTGCAACCATTTTTCCTTCTCGGTTCCGTAAGCCAAGCCAATTTCAACCATTTCCTTTGGTGCTACGGCTTTCCAACCTTTTTGCGCGGTATCCTTGGTTTGAGTCCACATGTCGCTCATGGTTTTATTCCAATCATCGACCCAATCTGCATATCCGATAGAACTGAAGGTGAGCAAACTCGCCGCAACCAAACCTAAAGCTGCATTTCTTTGTAATGTCAGCATAAAATCTCCGTTGTTATCAATTTAAGTTCTCAAAACTAAACATTTTCATGTTTGTTTCGCAATTTTGCTGCATCAGTCGTTGTGCAGTTGAAACATTATTCAATTGATTTTACTGAAATATCTAAACATCATCAAAATACTAACTTTTTGAATCATGGGAGTCCTTTCCCAACGGCTGATGAATCTTTCACCTATGAACGAAATTTAATGCTTGTCGTTACGTTTCCAAATAACTAACAATTGTTCTAACACTTCCGCTTTCGGACGGGTAATCGTTGCCACATCCACTTTCACCACGCCTTTTTTGATCAGGTCAGAAAACTTGCTTTTTTCGTCCAAAATTGGCACATCAAGATTGGCAGGACGGAACAAATATTCGTCACGCGCCACCAACTGCGCCGGCTTGCTGAGTAAGAAATCTTGGAATAATTTTGCGGCGTTACGATGCACATCGGTACTCCAAGGCACATCTAAAATGTAGTATGGATTGTCATTCCACACGCTACGAGTTGGATAAACAATTTTGATCTTGCCCCAACGTTTTTCAGCAGCTTCCATGTCAGACAACGCCAAATTTTCATAGACCACCACAGCATTGGTTTGCGTGGGTCCATGACGCAACATATCTTCCATCAATTTACCCGTGCTACTTTCTTCGGTCGTGATATTGCTTTGGGCTTTTGCCAACCAGGTTAAAAAACCTTCATCCATCACTTGCTCTGCTTTAATGCCACGTGATACATCAAGAAAATCGTATGCCATCAACGCCAAGGTCAACAAACCACTGTTAGAACTTGTAGGAATGGTATGTGCGAAAGTGAACATTCCCCATTCTGGTTTTTGAGCGATTGCCGTCCAGCCCGTTTTTTCTTCCAACGCGCTGGCAATGTTCTTAAAATTCATGTCATTATACTTGGCTGTGAAGGCGGTATAGCGATCTTCCCACATCACGATCACCATCGGAGTTAATGCCAACGGAGCATCCGAGAAAATGGGGTCTTTACCGTCATGTTCTTTTTTCCACTTGTCAACCAGTAAATCTTGCACCAAACCGCTGGCGGGAGACCAGACGTGGATGCGTTTATCTTGTTTCAAAATGGCTTCGCTGCCTTCCACCGAACCCATGGGGATCAGGTTGATTTTGACATTTTTACCTTCGGGAGTTTTCGCAAATTCCGCTGTTGCCCACTGCAACCATTTTTCCTTCTCGGTTCCGTAAGCCAAGCCAATTTCAACCATTTCCTTTGGTGCTACGGCTTTCCAACCTTTTTGCGCGGTATCCTTGGTTTGAGTCCACATGTCGCTCATGGTTTTATTCCAATCATCGACCCAATCTGCATATCCGATGGAACTGAAAGTGAGCAAACCCGCCGCAACCAAACCTAAAGCCGCATTTCTTTGTAATGTCAGCATAAAATCTCCGTTGTTATCAATTTAAGTTCACAAAACCAAACATTTTCATGTCTGTTTCGCAATTTTACCACAAATATTTTTCAGTGCAATGAGTCATCTTTCGCAAAATAACTGATTAAGATGACAATACGATGACGAATCATCTGTTGCATCACGCGATTGGGATTATTTTGATTTTGATCTAAAAATTCTCATTTAAACCACATTAAATTCTTTGTTATTAAATGAGTTAATCAATAATTTGAATTTGGGGCTTGATTTTCTCTTACAATGACAGAATAATGACAGGATAGACTTTGCTCAATGTCAAAATATGTTTTGAATAATGACAATATTTAACTAAGTTGCCAAAAATAGCATCTATCGTTTTGATTTTGATGAAAAATGATGATGTAACGTGCGTAATCTACCTCTCTACGATTTTCCTCAAGTTTATCATCTCATTCTCCGCCAATGTGCGAACTGTTTGCTCGAATAGAATTAAAACATGGTACAATAATTGCTTAAATTCTGTTATTAAAGCATCAATTTCTCGTGATTGATCTCGCTCTTTTCGCATTCCGTTAAAATTCTATAAACATCTGATTATTATTAGTTTGTACTGGATAATTCAGCTTTTTTGGTGTACACTAACGCAAATATCTTTCGTTAGATTTGGGGGCGATGTGATTCAATCCCCCTAGACTGCTCACCCTTCATAAGCGGGGGGGGGGAAAATTGACCCGTTGGCTCGATGGTTCGCGCCACAAATTACGAAGACTACAGGAATTTATTCATGTCTGCTCAAATTACTATCTCTTGCGTCCAATTTAGTGACACAGATTATTCCGTCCTCAAAGTGGCGGTCAACTTGTTGGTTAAAAACAGAATTCCAGTGATCCTCTTGGATAAGGGTGATATTAAGGGAAAAATCATCGCGGTCGATATTGATTCGTCAGAGGGCAAAAGTTTTTATTCGCAATTCGATTACTCAGGTAAACGCTCATTGTTACTACTGTCAAGCGACATGGTGCATGATCAACGCAATCCAGTATTACGGAAGCCATTGCGAGTACAAACCCTACGAAATATCCTGTACGAAATGATTTCTGATAGCGCGCCAGAATTGATCAACGACAAACGGGCGACCGATGAAAAACTGACTGAACCCGCCGCGCCTTCACCGATCATACCGATAGCGGATATCAATAAAACGTTATTTTACATGATATTACAAGCGCGCAAAGAAAACCAAACGATGCAAATCTATATGCCCCCGCATTCCGCATTGTACATTGACCCGATGCAAAGTATCATTGCAACTTCTGCCTCGCGTGACACATTACGCAAAATCACTCATGGCGGAGCGGCGGTTGTGGGCAAGGTATTGACTCAATCCGACTTCGATATTTTGGCGCGGGGACAACAGATTATTCCATTGACTCACGTCTTATGGTCAGCGGGTTTGTACGGCTCGGCTGGAAAATTGATTGAAGGACATTCGTTAGACACGCCGGTACAACTGGTCGCATGGCCCAACTTTTCCCGGTTGGAATTTGAACCCGAACACATGCGCTTGACTTCGTTGATGACCTTACGACCGATGTCACTCAAGGATGTCCATGATAAAACTGGATTTCCTTGGGAGATGATTATTAATTTTTACAATGCCGCGTGGGCGACAAATCTGATCTCGGTCAAGCCGATCACCAATAAAGTCGTGAAAACTGCGAAAGAGCCTCAGAAACAAACGCTGTTTAATAAAATCGCCACGCGCTTAAAAATTGCTTCCTAAGATTAACATTTTCGCCGACCCTAAATAATTAACAATCATTACCATTTTAAATGAGGATGATTATTCACTATAGAACCGATTTGACATCTTTAAGCCATGTAGATTAAGCTGTTTCTATTT
>DYNO01000076.1 GCA_020721025.1 Thiomargarita sp.
GTTGGGACGGTAGATCAGCAATGTTCAACCGGGTTCAGCAGAAATGTAACAGATAGCGGATTTAAACGCTTGGAAGTCGGAATGGTATTAAGAGTAAGGAAATTTCTTTCAAGAGATTTGGAATTTGAACAAGCCGCCCAAGTGCGCGATGAAATTAAATGCTTGAAAGAATTACGTTTGAAGATGGCTTGAGTTGAAAAAACAAAGTTGCACACTGACTCATTTTTTTGCTCGTTACCAAGTTCCGAGGCTGTAAAAGAACTCCCAAAATTGACAATTTTTGACTTGTAAGTTGTTGATTTTACATGATCGAAAATCCAAAAAATGAGGTTCTTTTACAGCCTCTCCGCTTGGTAATGCGTGTTTTTCAAGCTCTGCTTGACGATTTTCACCTCATGAAGCAGAGCTTCTCGGCAGGCATTACCAAGTTGAACTTGGTAACGAGAACAACCTGCATATCATAATCGACTGATTATACTGGAGTATTTGCTGAAATTTTCGTATCAACCACCAGATGATCGGCAATCATTTCTGTCAATCCGACAACGGGTAATGTCATCTGATACGCTTCAAAGCCTTCCTCGATAATATTGCGACAATTCGCACACGCAGTCACCAACGTTTCTACTTTTAATTCATCAAGTTGGTCTTTCTTATGTTTGAACACCTTGATTCGCAATTCCTCCGCTTCCTCAATTGCACTCAAACCACCGCCACCGCCACAGCACCAATTCATCATGCCGGCATCCGACATTTCCACGAAATTTTTCGCCACCATATTCAACAAATCACGAGGTTGCCGCACCACACCGCCGCGGCGCACCAATTGGCACGGATCATGAAAAGTTAACCGTGCTTCTTCCCAACCTTCGGTTTTAATTAAACCTTCGCGACGAAATTTGTCTAAAACTTCCAAAATATGCTGCACTTGGAACTTAAATGCCCGCCCAATCAAATTCGGTCATTCCCAACGAATTGCCGTATAAGCATGACCGCATTCGGGACTGATCACGGTTTTTACAGCCAATTTTTCCGCAGCATTCACCACCCGACTGACCAATTCACGCGCAATATCACTTGAACCAATTTGAATTCCACTGTTAGTCGTTTCAAAGGCTTCGCTGCTAATTGTCCACGTTTTGCCCGCTTGCAGCATAATTTTGGCGATAGCACTGAGATATTCCGGAAAACTCATGATCTCCATTGACGACAGAATAACCATGTATTCCACCCCCACAGCATCCATAGGAATGGTCGAACCCGTTTCTTTTTCGAGCCGTTTAATCTGCGCTTGCAACGTTGGCAATTTCACGCCCATTGGACTGCCTTGGGTAACTGCGCGTTTTGACGCAAGAATTTGTTCCGCCGGTGCATGTCCTGCCGCCGCCATGCCCTCACGAATTTTACGCACCATAGCCACAATGTCATTACCGACCGGACACACCATCGAACAACGTCCGCATAAGGTGCAACTGTTGTAAATAAGTTCTTTCCATTCAGCCAGTTCCGCATCCGTCACTCGCCGTTTTAAGCCCAGCAACGTGCCGATTCTGCCCCACAGCGTATATTCCTGTTCCCATACTTTACGCAGCGGTTCTAGTTTATAAATGGGCAATTTTACCAGACACGCTGATCACTTGCTGCCCATCCTCACTCAATTGTGCAAAATCAACCTTGTTGGAATGTGGGAAGATTCGCACGGGCTGAAAATTGGGGCTCGACACGGTGACAGTGTTCCCAGAAATTATGAGTAATCTTTGTTCATTCGCGCTGGTTTCAAAAACTAGGTTGCTGAGTTTGGTGATAAGATGTTCATTACTGATATCCCAGACCAACATCGCCCCGCCCGCAGTGGTAATCACGCGTTGCCTTTCAAAAGCAAATTTAGCCCGTTCGACTGTCTTTTCGTGTTGAAAAGTCATGAAGGATTTAATCAAGATTTGATGGTTACCTACATCCACATCCCAAAGCCGGGCAGTGTTATCCGCAGAAGCAGTGACGACTTTATCCCCATGAGGACTGAATTCGGCATATTTAATTCCAGCCTCATGTCCCACCAACAGCATCTGCAATTTCCCCTGTTCGATATCCCATATCCGGGCTGTCCGGTCTTCTGAGGTGGTGAGAATTTGATGTCCGTTTGGACTGAATTTGGCACCATTAATTTTTCCCTCATGTCCTTGTAAGGTACTTATTAATCGAGGATTTTTGAGAGCATTGAGGAATTTCTGGTTGTCCGTATTCCACGTCCATATCCGCGCCGTTTTGTCCAAGGAAGCGGTAATCACTTTATCACCACTGGGATTAAACTCAGTGTAATTAATCATCCCTACTTGTCCGCGAAATAGGCTCAGTGGCTGTCCATTCTCAGCATTCCAAAGTCGAATGGTTTTATCTAACGAGGCTGTGATGAGTTTTTGCCCATTGGAGCTGAATTTAGCTTGGGTCACAGCATTGTCATGCCCATATAATGTGGTGATATATTCTCCATTCACTTTCCAAAGTTTAGCTGTGCTATCGCTAGAGGCGGTTATTATCGTTTGACCATCCGGACTGAATTCTGCATAATTAACCTCATCTTTATGCGCTAAAGTAGCCAGCACATTTCCGGTTTCCGCTGCCCAAATTTTTGCCATGTCATCATGAGACGCAGTGATAACTAGGCGACCATCTGGGCTAAATTCAGCATGATTAACAATATTGTTATGTCCCAAAGTAACCAGCAATTTTCCAGTGGTCACTTCCCAAATTTTTGCCGTGTGATCATTTGAAGCCGTCACCACCTTTTGCCCATCGGGATTAAATTTGGAACGTTTAACCTCCCCGTCATGCGCCAATGTAGCGATAAGCTCTCCGGTCACTGTCCAAATTTTTGCAGTGTGATCTTCTGAAGCCGTGATAACTTTTTGATTATCTGGGCTAAATTTGACATGATTTACAAAATCCGCATGAGATAAAGTGACTAAAAGTTCCCCCTGTGACTTTCCAAATTTTCGCCGTATTATCCCGCGACGCAGTGATTACTTTTTGACTATCAAGACTAAATTCTGCATGGATTACCGAATCTTCATGCCCTTGCAAAATTGCGAGACGTTGCCCAGTTGCCACACTCCAAATCTGCGCGGTATTATCCCCAGAAGCCGTCACTGCTTTTTTCCCATCTGAACTGAATTTCGCGCTGTTTAACCAACTTTCATGCAATAACACATATTCTTCACGAGGATGAGACAGGGCAGCGTAAAGACTGTGTTCCGCTTCCGCCACATAAGGACGGGTTATTAACGCATTCATATTTTGAGGGAGGGCTTCTAAAGCCAACAATATACCCGTAGTTGCATTACCCTGTTCAGTCTGTTGGCGGGATAAGTCAGCTAAAAACAGGGACTGGGATTTTTGAGCCTCGATGGATTTAAAATAGGAAACTGTCCCAAATATCAGGGCAATGACAGTCAATACGAGGGTCACTACGAATCCCATCTAAATTATTTTACGTCGAGAATTTAAGGCATTCTGGCGAGCATCGCGTTCTAAAGCAATTTGGCGAATTTGTGCCTCTTCCTTATGGCGTTGTTCAATACACGCAGTTTCGCTGGTGCATAAAAATTCCTGTTCTTCGGCATTTAACGCAATTTGGGCAGTGCGAATTCGGAGAATTTGTTTTTCAGTCAATAAAGTTTCTGAATTTTTCCATTCACTTAAACCATGTTCTAATGTTTCTTCCGCCCGTTTGCGTGCCATTTCTCGCTCATCAAACCAATCCTTCACTTTCTCCACCATAAATTCATGCGACAGAGAATAAGACGCTTCTTGAGGACGCATTTCGATCACGCGGGCATCTTGTAACTGCATGAGAAACTGATCTATTTGGGAAGGCGCAACATCAGGCAAATTATGATGTAACTGTTGGGCAGTGACAAATTTACGGGTGCCCACTGTTTCAATCATCTGTTTTAACAAGGAATGTAGCAATTGAATATGTTCTATTTCATGATTTGCCACCGTTTTGACACAATCGTCCAAATACGTGCGTAAAATCGTCTGCGTCCCGCCCAACTGTTCGTACAATTTGTGATCAATGACCACGAAATGCTTGTGTTCCAACTGTTGACATGCCGCTTGATACAATTGATTACAAACGATTTGTAAATGCGACGGACTGATCCCTTTTTCGCAAGTTTCTGCTTCTAAACCAACCAGCAAAACATCATCAATAAAATCTTCATCATAACCAATTTTTGCCTCGATCAAAGTTAATGGCTTCACAATGGCTTGACGCGCCTCAGATTTACTCAAAGGTTCGATATTGACCCGTTCACATTCATTCAAAAACGCATGGATAACTTTTTCAAATTCCCGCTGGAACTGCCCAAAAAATTCCTCACGCATGGAAAAAATCACATTCATCTCAGTCGGATGCAGTGTTTCCATACTCACTTTAATCATTTCAATAAATTGGACGCGCGCGGCAGAGGGGACGTTGACAAAGAAGCGTTCAAACTGGTCAAATACAAAAACGACTTGAAGTTTTGAGTTTTTAAATACCGTCAGCGTGTGGTCTAAAAACTCGGGGTGTAAGTTGGCGGAGGTTGAAATACCGCTGTCAATCAAACAGTTCTGCAATTGTTGCACTGGATTAGAATAATCTCGAAATGACAAATAGGTGTAGCCATTTTCTGCGAGATAGGGAATTAAGCCCGCGTTAATCAGCGAACTTTTGCCCGATCCGGATGCCCCGTTGAGCAACAATACTTTGTGACGGGAGATTTTGCCCGCGAGTTGTTTGGTTAAGGCATCGCGCCCAAAAAAGATGTTTTTATCAGAAATGTCGTAAGCGGAGAGAAATTTATACGGATGAACAATGAGTTCTCTTGCGGCTTGCTGCACGATGTGTTGAATGACGGTTTTATTACCAACAACCACATCACCGCCAATCGCAAGCATTCCAGACACTTGGCTGATATCACCGATCTGTCCAATGGTAACGGTTGCAGAATCATTTGTCATGAGATTTCATCCTGTATTTCACAGTAACATTGTGCTTGCTATTGTTGGACTTTACGCATCAATCCATTATTTATTGGTTGCAATATTCAGAAATCCGACCATGTTTGACGCTATCGTACCAACAGAGTGAATTTGAAAAATCAACCGTAATTTTTAAATTTGGATCAATCTGTTGTGCCCGTTTAACCATAGCAATGGCTTCGTTGAGTTGCTTACGGATTAATAATGACTTTCCTGTGTCGATCAAAATATCCCTCGTTTTGAGTTTGGGATCGAGGGTGAAATTTGGATTGAGCTTGGCTAATTTGGCAAACTCCTCAATGGCTGCCTCACTGTTGCCCTCTTCTGCGAATTGTTTCCCTCGGTTAAGTGCATAATTCGCAGTCAATATTTTGGCTTTCACGGCAGGATCAAAACGTAAAGTATTGTCCAATTTTTGAGCCTCTGCAAAAGCCTGTTGAGCCTCGCCTAAGTTTCCTTGGTTAGCAGATTTTCTACCCTCCATAATCTTTTCTTGAGCTTGACGCATTGAGTCTGGCACCGGTAAAGAATATTGTTCGCGTTGCTCAATGGTGAGATCACGGGGTTTGAAACGTTTTGCCTCATCAATCAACTCTTGAGTGGAAAGAGAAATTTCCCAAACTCGAATCTTGTTATCCTCTGAAACAGTGACTATTTTTTGCCCATCCAAACTAAATTTTGTATGGATGACAGGATTCGTATGCGGAAGGGTTATAAAGCGGTCTCCACTGTCGGCATCCCAAAGGAACGCTGCATGACTGGCTGCACTGATAACCTTACGTCCGTCGCTACTGAACGCTGCATGACAAACTGGAACGCCATGCGGCAACGAGATAGGAGCAGATGAATCTGTGATATTCCAAATCTGAACTGTATTACCTGACCCAGTGATCACCCGTTTTCCATCGTTACTGAACTGTGCGAAATTGACTTTACTCAGATGTGGTAGTATTCGTATCGGTTGAGTATTTTTTGGGTTGAACATGAAGTTAATGCTGAAAATGTTTACAATATTGTCAGAAATAATCAGCAATTTTTGTTCATCCGCGCTGAGTTCAAGAACAGAGTCAAGTTTAAAAATCGTGCGTTCATTATCAGTATCCCAAAGTATCGTCGAGTTGCCTGTTCTCGATATCACCCATTGTTTCTTAAAAAAAGCAAATGTAGCATGTTCAACTGCCATTTCGTGCGAAAAAATAGGGAAGGGCTTAGGTTGAACGGACTGATCCTTTAAGTCCCAGAGTCTAACAGTTTTATCTGTAGAAGCTGTGACCACCTTATCACCACTCGCATTAAATTCAGCATGTTTAATTCCGGCAGTATGTCCAGATAATTGTGTTTGTAACTCACCTTTTTCTGTATTCCATATCCGGGCAGTTTTATCTTCCGAGGTACTTAAAATCTGGTGTCCTTTGGGGCTGAAATTAACACTGTTAATTCTACCTTCATGTCCCTGTAAGATAATGATTGATCGAGGGTTTTTCGGGGTATTGAGTAATTTTTGATTGTCAATATTTCGTTCCCATATCCGAGCGGTTTTATCCAGCGAGGCAGTGACTACCTTATCCCCATCACGATTGAATTCCGCATAATTGAGCCCTTCATGTCCATGAAAGGTACTGAGCAACTGTCTCGTGCTTGTATTCCACAGCCGAACTGTATTATCAAATGAAATTGTGACCAGTTGCCCATTGGAACTAAATTTCGCATGGGTGACAGCACTTCCATGTCCGCTCAACGTGGCGATGGGTTCTTCATTTGAAATATTCCAAAGTTTAGCGGTGTTGTCGTTGGAAGCGGTGATTACCATTTGACCATCCGGGCTGAACTCAGCATAATTAACCACATCTTCATGTCTTAATGTGGTGGATAATTTTCCAGTCTCTACCTCCCAAATTTTTGCTACGTGATCATGAGAGGCTGTGACGACTAAGCGACCGTCTGGGCTAAACTCAGCAGAATTTACAATACTTGCATGATTTAACGTTGCCAGCAGTTTTCCGGTGACTACTTCCCAAATTTTTGCTGTGTGATCATGGGAAGCGGTGACGACCTTTTGCTCATCACGATCAAATTTAATCCATATAACCGCTCCATTGTGCTGTAGGGTCGCAAGAAGTTTACCGGTCACTGTCCAGATTTTGGCAGTACGATCTTCTGAAGTAGTGATTATTTTTTGGTTATCTGAACTGAACTGAGCATGATTTACAAAATCATTGTGGTGTAAAGTTTCCAAAAGTTCCCCAGTCACTTTCCAGATTTTCACAGTATTGTCGCGCGACGCGGTCACCACCATTTGCCCATCCAGACTGAATTCCGCGTAACGAACTGAGTCTTCATGTCCTTGTAAAATTGCCAGACGTTTCCCAGTTGCCACTTCCCAAATCTGCGCGGTGTTATCCCCAGAAGCCGTTACTACTTTTTTACCATCCGCGCTGAATCTCGCGCTGTTTAACCAACCTTCATGTGATAACACAAGCTCTTTGTATGGATGTGACAGGGCAGCATAAAGACTGTGTTCTGCTTCAGCAACATAAGGACGATCTGGAGAAGCCATATTTTTGGGCAAGGCTTCTAAAGCCAATAACATTGCTGTCGTGGCATCTCCTTTTTCAAGAGTTTGACGGGATAAATCGGCTAAAAGCAATGATTCCGTTTTCTGTGCTTGCTTAAACTTATGGTAGGAATCTATTGCAAATTCTATTGCAATGACAATCAATATGAGCGTCACCACAACTCCTACTTGCATTATTTTCCTTTTTGAACTCAAGGCTTTTTGATGGGCATCACGTCCCAAGTCAATTTGGCGGATTTGCTCCTCTTCCTTGCGGCGTTGCTTGTCACACTCAGCTTCACTGACGCGTAAAAATTCCTGTTCTTCCGCATTTAACGTAATTTGAGCGTCGCGAATTCGTTTAATTTGTTTTTCAGTCAGTAAGGTTTCTGAATTTTTCCATTCATTTAAACCGTGCTCTAACGTTTCTGCTGCCCGTTTGCGCTCCATTTCCCGCGCATCAAACCAGTCTTGCACTTTCGCCACCATAAATTCGTGCGATAGAGAATAAGACATTTCTTGAGAACGCATTTCAATCACGCGCGCATCTTGTAACTGCAAGAGAAATCGATCTATTTGGGAAGGCGGGACATCGGGTAAATTGAAGTACAACTGTTGAACGGGGACAAATTTACGAATGCCCACTGTTTCAATCATCTGTTTTAACAAGGAACGGAGCAATTGAATGTGCGCAATTTCATGATTTGCCACCGTATTGATACAATCATCTAAATAGGTGCGTAAAATCGTCTGCGTCCCACCCAACTGTTCATACAATTTGTGATCAATGACGACAAAATGCTTGTGTTCCAACTGTTGACAGGCGGCTTGATATAATTGATTACAAACGATTTGTAGATGTGACGGACTGATCCCTTTTTCAATAATTTCCGCTTCTAAACCGACGAGCAGAATATTATCCACAAATTCGTCATCATAACCAATCTTGGTTTCAGTTAAAGTCAGCGGATTAACAATGGCTTGGCGCGCCTCTGATTTACTCAAGGGTGCAATATTGACTCGTTCACACTCGTTCAGAAACGCGTGGATAAGTTCTTCAAACTCGCGCTGAAACTGCCCAAAAAATTTCTCGCGGATGGCAAAAACGACATTCATCTCAGTCGAAGGCAATGTTTCCATACATATTTTAATCATTTCAATAAACTGTATCCGCGCCGCTGGGGGTACATGGACAAAAAAGCGTTCAAACTGGTCAAATACGAAAACCATCTGAAGTTTTGAGTTTCTAAGGGCGATCAGGGTATGAGCTAAAAACTCTGGGTGTGAATTGGCAACTGACAAAATACCGCTGTCAATCAAACAGTTCTGCAATTGTTGCAACGGATCAGAGTAATCTCGAAATGATAAATAGGTGTAGCCGTTTTCTGCCAAGTAGGGAATCAAGCCCGCGTTAATCAGCGAACTTTTACCCGATCCCGGCGCGCCATTGAGCAACAATATCTTGTGTCTGGAGACTTTACCGGCGAGTTGTTTGGTTAAGGCATCTCGCCCAAAAAAGATGTCTTTATCAGAAATATCGTAAGCCGAGAGAAATTTATACGGATGAACAATAAGTTCCCGCGCTGCTTGCTGCACGATGTGTTGAATGACGGTTTTATTGCCAACAACGACATCGCCCCCAATCGCAAGCATTCCAGATATTTGACTGATATCACCGATCTGTCCGATGGTAACGATTGCAGAATCATTTGTCATGAGATTTCATCCTGTATTTACATTCGCAGTAACATTCGGATACTTTCTAACAAGGGCAGGGCAACGGGAGCTACTTTTAGGGTGAGTTCCGCTGCTTTTTCCCCAAATGCCTGAGCTTTCTCGACAAGTTTTTCAGCGGCGGTCAAGTAACCGTTTAAAGTATCTGCAACTTTGGGGGGCGCAGGTTCTCCAACGGGTAATTCTTTGGCTTGATTCTGTGCGTCTCGCAACGACTTAACCAATTCCGACAATTCACCAAGTAACTGTTGGGCTTCTTGTTGTTCCCCTGCTTGTAACTCAATTTGTCCCTTCGTTTCAACAATCACTTTACGCAAATTGTCAATCTCGGCGATAAATTGCTGTTGCGCGGCTGGCGTGGCAAAACCCATAACTTGCTGAATTGCCGCATCACCCGCCACGATATGGTCACGACCGACAAAATCGCCCCCCACCTTATTACCCACAACTTTGTCCCCGCCCACAGCATCACCACCGATGGCAAAAATTCCCTTGATGTCGGAAATGTTCCCAATACTCCCGATATGAATACCAGACTTTGATTCGTCACTCATGAACTGTCTCCTTTGGAAATAATGGAATAATTATAGAACCGATTTGACATCTTTAAGTCATGTAGATTAAGCTGTTGCTATTTTCATCTGAACAGTGGTTTAAAAATGTCATTAAGCGTTTGTAAAAAACCAAACGTTATTCACGTCGTCAACATCACTGCTTGATTACTCAAGTCTTATCGGATTGAGAAACTTTCTTTCACATCCATGCTTTTGAACTTCGGGAAAAGCACGAAGAAAAATTTCCCGTGTGCCGTTTAAATCTCGAGCTACTGTCGTACAGTACCACAGGCTTTATTCAGATATTGTGCTTCATTGGGTTGGAGTTCAATTTTATGTGCCAATAACATTGTTTAGCCGCGTCAGTTGCGTCACATTTCAGTCGTGGTATTGAGGTAAATTATAGAAAAATGAGGGATGGTTGTCAATCTTTTGTCACAGTAAAAGTCAAGATGCATAGAACCGGTTTGGCATCTTTAAACTAAGTAAAATAGGTCTATAACCAATTGATAAGAAAGAAAATCCGTTCTCACTCAAAGCTGCATACAATTTTTATAAAAATACGATTCGTGAACAATTTGAATGGTATCAAGAAATTTCATTTCATGTTTCTGCGAATGCCATTCAAGATTTACACAATGTTTTTTAACATTTCTTCCGCCGGGTGAAAAAAGGTGAAAAATCCGGCTTCCCAAAGTTCAAAAGCAAGGATGTGAAAGAAAGTTTTTCAATCCGAACGCAGCAAAAGTTTGGTGCCCAGTTCGTTAAGAAATTCATTGTGCCGATCTCTTGCAGTGATGATATTGTTTTCTATGGTTCTCAATTCATCATATACCGCATCAAGGTCAATAGTTTCTTCGGTCGTTGCTGTGCTGATATAGCGGGAAATATTGAGATTGTAGCCATTTTCTTCAATTTCTGCCATCGAAACCCGCCGCGAATAACGCTCTTCCTCTTTGCGATATTGGTAGGTGTCAATTATTTTGTCGATGTGTTCTGGCAATAATCGGTTTTGGCGTTTGTCTTTTTCAAAGTGTTCACTGGCATTGATGAAAAGGATATCATCGGGCTTTTTGCATTTTTTTAACACCACGACACACACCGAAATACCCGCAGAATAAAATAAGTTGGCAGGTAAACCGATCACCGTGTCAATATTGCCATCTTTCAATAATTTACTGCGAATCCGCTCTTCCGCGCCCCCACGAAACAGTACGCCATGTGGTAAAACAATCGCCATCACGCCATCGTCTTTTAAAAAGTGGAAACCGTGCAGCAAAAACGCAAAATCCGCCGCAGATTTGGGGGCAAGTCCGTAGTCTTTAAAACGCATGTCACTACTCAGGGATTCGGTCGGTTCCCAGCGATAACTAAAGGGCGGATTCGCTACCACCGCATCAAACCGGAGTTTGTTCGCGGGATTGGTTTCGCGTAAAATGTCCCAGTCGTTTGATAAAGTATCGCCGTGATAAATTTCAAATTCTGAATCTTTGACCCCGTGCAGTAACATGTTCATGCGGGCGAGGTTGTAAGTGGTGATGTTTTTTTCCTGCCCGTAAATTTTGCCGATCTTTGCGTTGTCTTTTTTCATGCAATGGCGGATATTTAATAACAATGAACCCGAACCACAGGCGAAATCTAAGATGTCACCCAGTTTGATTTTTCTGCCCGTCGCCGGTTCTTGACAGTCCAGTGTGACAATGCCGGAAAGGATGCTAGAAATGGGCTGTGGGGTGTAAAATTCGCCGGCTTTTTTGCCTGAACCCGCCGCAAATTGACCGATTAAATATTCATACGCATCGCCTAAACTGTCGCTGTCGGTGGAAAATTGCGCTAAACCTTCGTTCAGTTTGCTGATGATGGTGCATAATTTGTCGTTGCGCGCTTTTAAGTCTTTGCCGAGTTTTTCTGAGCTTAGGTTAATTTCAGAGAATAAGCCGTTGAATGTGCTGGCGAAAGATTCATTTTCAATGTATTTAAATCCGTCTTGTAACGTTTGCAGCAGTTCATTGTGTTGGGTGCGCGCCATTTCTGCAATGTTATTCCATAGATACTTTGGAGCAATCACGTAGTGCATGGTGCGGCGCATGTGTTTTTCAAATTCTAATACATCTTTCTCATTTTCTTGATACCACTGGTCAAGCGGTTTATGGTCTGCGGCAAGTTCTTTTTTGGCGGCTGTCTCGTAATTGTCTGATAAGTAACGCAAAAATAGAAATGAGAGCATGTAGTCACGAAAATCGTCAGCATTCATCGCGCCCCGTAATTGGTCGGCAATGCTCCAGAGGATGTTACCTAATTTGTGGTTTTGGTCGGTCATTGTTATATTTCCTTCAGTGGTTAAATTTTTTTGTTGTTTCGCCGCTTGAGTTTGTTTTCTAGGGCTTTGAGTTCGGTTTCATCTTGTTGATCGGCTTCAAAGGCTTCTTGTTCTTTGCGGTGCTGATCGAAGTCGAGATAAAGCGCAGTGGTTTTGTGCTCAATTTGCACATGGCTCATGGTACCAGCATTGGTGAGCAGGGGGAATCCGTTGGAACTAATGATCTGGGCAATGTTTTCTTTCCAAAAGTTCATGCGCGTTTCTTGGCGACTTTTCGCTCGCAATTCCGCTGTTTCGAGAAAGATGACTACGAGACGATTAAGGGTATCAATTTCGTCTTCACTGAGATAATTCTTAGCGGTAAAGATATCTTGTTTGTGTACCTTGTTTCCCTCCCAACTGAGTAGCCCGAAGTGTGCATCATTAGGATTGGCTCGCTCGGTAATAAGTTCGGCAGCAGTTTTGCGGGTGACGGCGAATAGTAGGATGTTTTGAATGGTGGCAAAAAATTGTTGGGTGGCGCGGTCGGTTTTGTCGTAATCGGAACTTAGGGCAAATAAATCGCGCACTTTCTGATAAAAACGCTTTTCCGAAGCGCGAATATCACGGATGCGCGCCAGCATTTCATCAAAATAATCTGGGCGACCATCGGGATTTTTAAGACGCTCATCGTCCATGACAAAGCCCTTAGTTAAGTATTCTATCAGCACTGTGTTTGCCCAACGGCGAAACTGCACCCCGCGCTTTGATCGCACGCGATAGCCTACAGCCAAAATAGCATCAAGGTTGTAGAGCATGACGGAACGGCGTACTTCACGCTTGCCCTCAGTTTGAACTACCGAGGATTCCTCGGCAGTTGCCTCGCGTTGCAATTCGCCATCGTCATAAATATTCTTGAGGTGTTGAGCAATGTTATCTGGCGATACATTAAATAACTCCGCCATTTGTCGCTGACTGAGCCAAACCGTGCCGCGATCAGCCCGCAGTTGTACTTGAGCTTGACCGTCTTCGCTGGTGTAGAGAATAAATTGTGTCATATTTTAAATTGTGAGTGATAGAGTCAAAATAATTTATCTAACGCATTAATTCCAATCTTCACGGGTAGATGCTAAGTCGTCCATGGTCATGGGATTGGTTTCCTTATTGAGAGTTATGAATTATATTGTAAATATTAGCTTGATCAGAAATTCAATCACGCATTTTTTATAAAGGAATAAGCTGTCCGCTCAATGCTTCTTTAAAGCCTTGCCGGATGTTTGCAATGACAATTTCGTCAGGGGTATCATCCGAGTCTAACGGCTGTTGTTGGATAAGATGTTGTAAAATCTCTTGTTTTTCAGTTTCTGACAGTTGATCAATCAAAAATAAAAGCTGATCTTTTGTGATTGGCAAGGTCAACATAAAATTTTCTCCCGGTTCATCAAGTTACAGTTCACTCTTCCACCGCTGGAAATAATTGCTGCATCAGTCCTTTTTTATGTTTTTTCAGCGCGTCGAGTTTTTGACTTTGCGCGGTAATTAATTCATCTAAAGAAGAAAGGCACGCGGCGATTTTTTGTTGTTCGGGGAGGGTGGGAACGCTAATTGGCAAATTAAAATATACACTATTTCTTATGTGAACCTGAGTAGTTCCAACCATGACAGATTGCATCATTTTTCTATATTTATCAGTTTTAGAAAACTGTATTAAAAAATCTGAGATTATTTTTTTATTCAGTTTAATTCCATATACTCCTTGAGCTAAAATATATTTTCTCTCACCCTCATATTTAACTATATAACCGATGTTTGGACCAGATGGAACTAAATCTCTTAATGTAGTTATTAAGTAAGTACTGTCAACTATAGATTGAAGATTTTTATTGTAAAAGCTGCCTTTACAATATGTTGGTTTTTCGATACTCATATTTAGATACATACCCTCATCAATTGCCTTTTTTGGTATAACTTCGTAATCAGAGTACGACACAAAATCTGATGGAGTTAATGGGGCACCACCTCTATACGATTCTACAAAGTCCCCAATCTTGACAACCACCCACTCCCCCGCCTCCCGAAACTCAGGAAAGCGCAGCGTAGGCACAGTTTCACCTTCTG
>DYNO01000077.1:0-1534 GCA_020721025.1 Thiomargarita sp.
GAATAACGTTTGGTTTTCTACAAACGCTTAACGACATTTTTAACCGCTGTTCATATGAAAATAGAAACAGCTTAATCTACATGGCTTAAAGATGTCAAATCGGTTCTATAAAGAATGTTGCTGGGAGCTGATGGTGCATGTTATGTACAATTTCCAAAAAAACACAATTCATCGTTGCTAATATTCAAGAATTCTTATTTTCAATTCCGGTTCGTTGGCAACTTGTTGGGGAAATCTGATTTTTCACCTTTTTTCACCTCAACTCATTGATTCAAGCGTGAATAAATGATGATGACAGCCCACAGTTCAACTCGATTTGCTTTATTCTATCAATCTCATTTTGCTTTTATGTGACATCATGGCTTTTATTCCACTGTATCTCAAAAAAAATCAAGAACGCCGGTTGCGCGCCGGACATCTTTGGATTTATAACAATGAGATAGATACCCATCGTTCCCCACTGAAAACTTTTCTCGCGGGGCAACTGATCAATGTTTATACCCATGACAATAAACCCGTTGGTAGTGCCTATATCAACCCACATTCGCTCATTTGCGCGCGTCTGCTGAGCTCCCAACTCAATACCGCACCCGATCAGCTATTTTTTATCCAACGAATGCGTCAGGCATTATCACTGCGGGAACGGCTATTTGATGCCCCCTACTATCGGCTGATTTATGGCGAAAGTGACGGATTGCCCGGTTTGGTGGTGGATCGCTTTGATCAAGTGGTGGTGGTGCAAATCACGACCGCCGGCATGGAGCAAGCACGGGAACATCTCATTGCCGCGTTAGATAATCTATTGAATCCAAAAATCATTGTGTTGCGAAACGATACCCCCATGCGAGAATTGGAAGGCTTGCCAGAATCAGTTGAAGTGGTCAAGGGGACAACTGACGGTATCGTCCGGCTGCGAGAAAATCAGGTGGAATTTCAAACTGATGTCCTGACCGGGCAAAAAACCGGTTGGTTTTACGACCATCGCATGAATCGCGCGCGCGCCAGTCATTATGCCGCCGGACAAAAAATTTTGGATGGTTTCAGCTACATTGGCGGTTGGGGGATTCAAGCAGCGGTCGCAGGGGCAAAGCAAGTGTGGTGTGTCGATAGCTCACAAAAAGCATTGGATAAAGTGACCCAAAATGCCCAACTGAATCAAGTGGCAGATCGAGTCAAAACATTGCCCGGAGATGTTTTTGAAGTCTTGAAAGAATTAAAAAATTCGAGCGAAAAATTTGATATGATTATTTTAGATCCGCCCGCGTTCATCAAACGTAAAAAAGATCAAATTGCTGGTGAAACCGCCTATCGCCGCATCAATCAACTTGCGTTACAATTACTGACAGATCAAGGAATTCTAGTCTCCGCCTCCTGTTCTCTCCATCTGGCGCGGGAAACTTTTTTGGACATTTTGCGTGCCACAGGACAAGCGACTCATCTGCAATTACAAATACTTGAACAAGGACATCAAGCTCCTGACCATCCATTGCACCCAGCAATTGCAGAAACGGGCTATTTAAAAAGTTTTATTTGT
>DYNO01000077.1:1634-14271 GCA_020721025.1 Thiomargarita sp.
ACATACGATGTCAATGCTACTACACATTTGTCAGGTATGGTATGGGCGAGTAGTGATGTTTAGCATAGTCATGGCATTATTTTTTCCTATTGCTTATGCCTATTCTGCTGCCGAGGAATACGAAATTAAAGCCGCATTCCTTTACAATTTAGGAAATTATCTGCGTTTTCCTGAGAGCAGTTTATCCGACGACGATACCGATCAATTGTTTCAAATCTGCATTTTAGGAAAGGACCCGTTTCAACAAAATATTGACTCGGCAGCAGAAGGAGAGAAGATACAAGGACACTCACCAAAAATCAGAAGGTTGCAACGAGTGCAAGAAGCCGAAGGATGTCATCTCATTTTTATCAGCGATTCTGAGCGAGCCCGTCTCAAATCCATCTTACAAGCACTCAATTCGCGCCCCATTTTAACCGTCAGTGATATGGATGATTTTCTTGAACAGGGGGAATGTTAGCATTTTACAATGAAAACAATAAGATACGTCTCGCTTTAGATTTAGGGAAGATACGAACTGTCAATATTAAACCCAGTGCGAATTTATTAAAACTGGCTAAAATTGTTGGCGATAGTGATTTTTAAACACAGTGGCGCAAAATAAACATTTTTATAAGATAACTAACTGATTCTACGAATTTTCATTTATCATAACATTGACGGTCGTTATTTTTCAAACTGAACCGTAACTATCTCTCTTCATTGGTAATACTGGGTACGGAGGGCGAATTTCTTGACAACATTTCTTTTGCATGAGCTAAAGTTTGCGGCGTGATCTTAATGCCACCCAACATTCGAGCAATTTCTTCAATCCGCTGGGGTACCGTGAGCCAATGTAATGCGGTATGGGTTTGTTGTTGTTCAATAATTTTAACGACTTGCAAATGTTGCGTTCCCTGACAAGCCACTTGTGCCAAATGGGTAATACAGAGCACCTGCCGTTGTTGTCCCAATCGTTGCAATAAATTTCCCACAATTTCCGCCACGCCTCCGCCAATTCCCACATCCACTTCATCAAATACCAAGGTAGGCACGCCGCTATGTTGCGCGGTAATTACTTGAATTGCCAAACTAATTCGCGATAATTCCCCTCCAGAAGCCACTTTAGCCAAGGCGCGCGGGGCGTGTCCCGGATTGGTGCTGACTAAAAATTCAACAAAATCAACGCCGGTCGGACTGGGCGTGGCATCTTCATCTTCATCAACGATAATTACCAACTGTCCCGCGGGCATTCCCAATTGACGCATATTTTCAGTGATCTGTTGGCTTAGTCGCGTCGCAGTTGTCACTCGTTGTTGATGCAGTGATTTTGCTACGATACGATACTGTTGCTTAATTTTCGCAATTTTCGCTTCCAATTCACCGGCACGATGTTCATAATTTTCCAGTTCATTCAATTGGTTACTGAGATTTTCAAAATAAACGGGCAACTCATGAAATCGCACTTTATGCTTACGCGCCATATCTTGCAGTTTAATTAACTTTTGGTCAACTTGTTGCAATTTTTCTGGATCGATGTCTAAACGAGCAATGTAGTCACGCAATTCTCCTGTTGCTTCTTGCGCTTGGATGATCGCGTTTTCCAACAAAGCCAAAACATTGGTCAACCGAGAATCATGCTGTTGCACTTCATTGAGTTCATGGCTGGCTTGATTTAAATACGATAAAGTTGAATTTTCATCGTCTGCGTCCAATAATGTCAGCGCGTGTTGACTGCTATCCAATAATTTTGAAGCATTTGCCAAACGCCGATGTTCAGTTTCCAACTGTTGCAAGGTTTCCGCGGAAAGTTCCAATTCTGCCAGTTCCTGCACTTGGTAGCGCAACAAAGCCAGTTTTGCCTCTCTATCCTGCGTATTCCCGCCCAGTTGCTGCAATTCGGTGATGAGACTTTTCCATTGTTGATAGCAATTTTTAACTTGTTCGAGATGGGTTTTATCGGTTGCCACCGCATCGAGCAAATGACGTTGAACTTCTTGTTTTAACAAGGATTGATGGGCATGTTGTCCGTGAATATCGACCAGATGTTCGCCCAAGTCACGCAATTGTTGTACGGAAACCGGCTGTTGATTGATAAATGCGCGGGAGCGTCCGTTGGCGTAAACAACCCGACGAATATGGCAATGATTGGTTTTCGTCATCATCTGTTGTTGCAACCACGATAAAATACGCGGGGTAATGACAAAATCGGCATCAATCTGTGCAAAATCAGAGCCTTGTTTAACCACGCTACTGTCTGCCCGTTCGCCTAATACCAATCCGAGTGCGTCAATCAAGATCGATTTGCCCGCGCCCGTTTCACCCGTGATGGTGGTCAATCCGGGGCGGAGGTGGAGTTCAACATGTTCAACAATGGCAAAGTTTTGAATTTGCAGAGAAGACAGCATGGGAGTGACTGAAGGGCATGGCTAGGGAAATTATGCAAATTTTAGCATATTTCTGGGGCAAGTGTTTGGGAAGTTGCACTCATGGGATTAAAAATATCTGAATCGTGGATGAACGATTACACATGAACTGTGCAGTTGTGCAATCGAACTCCGAGGTGCTTCTGTGGGATCCGCGATTCAGACAGACATAAATTTCAACCTAAATCAAAATGTTAGGCAGAGACTTGCACAGCTTTCAACCAAGGATTGATTTCTTGCGCATCTTTCATGTTGTCTTCCAACCAATTGCCATATTGTTTTTTAGAATCAACCATCATTTCAAAAGAAACACGGGCATTGTGCAGCATTTTTTGATTGAGCTCTTGTGCGAAACGACCTTGAGCCAAAACAACATCTTGCACGCGTTTGGCTTCGCTTAAGACACGCGCTTGCTTGCTGCCGCTTTCGACATAGCTATTGACAACATCCATTTGTTGTTCAACCAGTTGCTTCATCATACCGTTGCTGATGTCAGCCCATTTTTGCATGGAAGCGATAGCTTTTTTGTTCATGTCAGACCATTGGTTCATGAATGGATTTTGCATTTGTGTTCTCCAGAAAGTGAGGAAAGGTTCAAGAAACTTGTTTTGTTGCACTGCAACATTTAGCGGCTATAGTAAATCTAAACCGCGCATCTGTCAATACCCGTCGCTTAAATTTTTTTAGTGGATTGAATTTATTGATGAAATAATTTAATGGGAGGAAAGCCCACAACTGGATATTGCTTCGGGCTGAAACTTTGAGTCATAGGGGTTTGAACCATAATTTACTTGATTAACCAGATTAACATAATGATTGATTAGGTCAATCTGAAAAATTGTGTGAATTATGGTTCAGATTCGCTCACTTTCACGTCTCAAAGTAAAATGGACGACAGATGATGGATAATATTGAGATAATCGAGAGAATCACGCAACATCAACGTGAGAAAATTGTTGTTGAGTTATCGCGTGATAACACACTAATCCCAATCCAAACTTGAACCGGTGCGATAGTCTTGTACCCGCCCTTCAAAAAAATTAACTTCCTGTTTTAATTCATAATGACTCATCCAAGGCAGGGGGTGAGATTTGACAGGAAAGAGCAATTTTAATCCCAAGTTGCGACAGGCACTGTTTGCCATAAATTGAGCAAATTCAATATACGTCGCTACCGACATCCCCACCACGCCACCGTTTGGCATCACCGCTTTCGCATACGCCGCTTCCAACGCAACCGCTTCATTGATAATTGCCCGACTCCGTTCTTGCATTGCAACATTCCACAAAATCGGATTTTCGCGAATAATCTGTAAAATCATCCACAAACCGTTTTGCGCGTGACTGGTTTCATCGCGGTAAATGTACATATACTGCTGTGCAGTGTTGCGTAACTTTCCTGCCTGCGCCAATGCAAAAATCTGCGAAAAGCCTATAGGAAAAAATAAATATTCAAATACATAGTAACTCACTAAATCTTCTAATAAATTCCGGTGCGCTTCGAGAGAACCCACGGGAGCTTCGGAGGAAACGACATTGTTGGTAAATTGCAAGTTCCAATTTAATTTATTTGTCAATTCAGGAACTTCTTGATACAAATTGAAGATTTGCCCCTGCCCTTGTTCATCTAAACCGAAAGACTCCAAAATGAACAAATACGACTCCAGATGATTCGCTTCTTCTGCAATTTGCCATCGCAAGTATTGACGTAATTCACTGGCAGTAATGTGTTCTATGATCGCATTGTCAAGATTATCCGGCACAAGGTTGTCGCTGGCGGTCAGGTAGGAAATATTGGTTTTAAACAACCACATCTCGGCATCAGTCAATTCACCAGTCAACCATTGTTTTTTATCCTCGCCCATGGGGATGTCGTTGGGTGTCCAAAAATTGTTGCGAGCATTGAGAAACCGCTCTCTAACTGCTTGATATTTAATCGGAATAGGTTGACGCAAATCATAGCCGCGTCCGCCAATAATTCTAACATCGTCAGCATTGGGACGTTTCGCACCGATGGAGATACGGTCTAGGCTGCTGGAAATAGGAAAAACGATGCGTTCTTGGTAACCCATATTATGTGAGTCCTAAACAAAAAAAATAGAGATAGCGTGTCCGGTCGTCTCCAAAAAAGGGGAGAAAATGATACCGGGTAAAATGATAATTGTGCCAATCGGCGTTATATTGATGTTTGGCTTTGAAACTGAGATATTTATTCTATTTGAGAGTCAAAATGCGTTTATTTATCGCAAGATAGCGATTTGGATAAATCAATTTTTCCGAGCACGCGCAAGACTTGGACATGAGCCCATGTTTAGCAATGCCTTTTGCGATTGAAGTATGAGATAACCCAATTAAATTAGGTCAGTGACGCGCTTGACATTATGATGGAAATGCGTTACAATCCTTGAAAATCAATAAGATAGGAAGTTAATCTCAGGCGCAGCACGATGAAATGTAGTATAGCAAACGTCGTGTGTGATGTGGGTCAGTCGATGAATATTTTTGAAATGCGGCTGAAACCGCGGGGTACCACAGATAAAGCAAATTGTTAGTTTATCTGCGGTAAGAAGCGAATTATTGGAAAATTAAAGAAAAAATCTCATTTTCGCGACGCACTCCGAGAACGTAGGGAGGCGATTGAAGCGATAAACGGCGGTTAAAATCTTCTAAGCGTTTCACTGGACGATCATTCAGGCTAAGAATGATATCTCCCGTGCGTAAACCGGCGCGCCAAGCAAGACTCCGTTTATTGACGCTAATGATTTCAATCACATCCTGTGCATCTGACAACATCACGCCATTGAGGTATTCTGTGATTTTTCCCCCGTCAATCCCGCCACTTTTTCCCGCTTGGGTTGCAACTGTCGCAGTCAATTGAAGTTGCACACCTTTTCGCATCACGGTGAGTTTAACCTCATTTCCCACTCGTAACAAACCAATTCGATTGCGGACATCGGCACTGCTGCTCACGGCTTGATTATTAATGGCAATGATGACATCGGAAGCACGGATATCAGCTCGCTCCGCGGCGGAATTACGATTGACATCAGAAACGACCGCGCCCTTGGTGCTACTGTCCAGTCCAAAAGCGACCGCCAATTCAGGGGTTAAATCTTGAACGTTAATCCCCAAAACTCCCCGTTGCACTGAGCCATGTTCAACCAGATGTCGCACGACTTGGTGTGCCATATTGATGGGAATCGCAAAACCAATCCCAACATTTCCGCCACTGGGAGCGATAATTGCGGTATTAATTCCAACCAATTCGCCACGTAAATTGACCAACGCCCCGCCAGAATTTCCCGGATTAATTGACGCATCTGTTTGAATAAAATCTTCGTAACCTTCGATTCCTAAACCACTTCTTCCCAACGCACTGACAATTCCAGAAGTGACCGTTTGCCCCAATCCAAAAGGATTTCCAATGGCAACGACAAAATCCCCTACGCGTAGTTTGTCGGAATTGGCAAGAGGTAATTCGCTCAAATTGTCAGAATTGATTCTAATCAAGGCGATATCAGTTTCTTTATCCTTGCCGACCAATTTTGCAGTGGTTTTGCGTCCATCTCGGAGGGTAACGGTAATTTCATCTGCTTTATCAATCACATGATTATTGGTGATGACATAACCTTTTTGCGCGTCAATGATCACGCCTGATCCCAAACTTTGTTCAGTGCGTTGTTCTGATTGATCTGGAATATTGAAAAAGTGTCTGAAAAATGGATCGCTTAATAATGGACTTTCCACCCGGGCGCGAGTTTTGGTGGAAATATTGACGACGGCGGGAGTTGTTTTTTCCAACATGGGCGCGAGGCTGGGAAGGGTTTGTCCATCAACTGCTACGGGTAAGGTGCCGGCGGCTACGGTTTGAGTTATCGCGATACTGCCTAATAATAGCCAAATTTTTAATTGATTCATGTCAAAAATCTCTCACAGTCAAGTTCATGCGCATAATATGGGTGCGTCATGATTTTTCAATTGTTACGCGTCGTTTTGATCGCAGTCCATTCAGTAAAATCAATGAATTATGACATAAAATGAATCTTGGCGAAGCGGGTTAGAAATTTTTGTCGCAGGAACGGCGGAATTGAACTTTCTGATTCGCAGTTTTGGGGTGTGCCGTCAAATAAAAACATTGTAAATGGAATGAAAGCGTTCCTACCTTCGCAAAGGGAATTAGGGGGATTTCTCAATCGAAATAATTATTGTCAAATAGGTATAAACTAACCGATTATCTGGTGTAACATAGCACACAGCTTATATCGCTTGCAGTGACTCAACAAATTACGCTATCATTTTCGCGATACCTTTTCAATTAACATTAATCGTTCTCTCATGATAAACAAAATTAAAGCCTTTCTCATACATTTGAGTATCAGCATCGTGATTTTCATTACCGTGTTGTTGCTCTGCTTGTTCGCTTGGTATCCTGAATTTTATTTCAATGCCAGCGACACCAAACTGCCTATTTACATCATGATACTTGTCGATATTGGGCTGGGTCCCCTGCTCACTTTCGTCGTGTATAAACAAGGTAAACCGGGTTTACTTCTTGATTTATCACTGATTGCATTATTTCAGATAACAGCATTGGCTGGTGGTATTTGGGTACTTTACTCTGAACGTCCCATGCTAACGGTGTATCATCAGGACTATTTTTATTGTTTGAATACTGCATTTACAACGAGTGCGAATGTGGATATTGTGAAATTTCCTCGTACCGGCAGCATGATTCCAACAGTATTTTTACCCGAAGCTGCCACGCCCGAAGAGAAACAACGTCGAGAAGAGGTTTTGAGTAAAATGCCGCGTGATAAATTGCCACCTCCACATCCTGCTTTTGTCTTTGGGGAACAATTCAAACTGATGGAATCTGCTGATGTCGCGCAAATGCTGTCCGATGAATACGATATTACCCAAGCAATCCGTAGCGCGCCCAAATATCAAGAGCGTTGGAATCAATTTGAAGCAAAACATCCGAATGCACTCAACACGTTTGCTTTTTTCCCGCTCATTTGTAGTGCGGAAGAACATCTGGCGGCAACGGATCGTCACACTGGGCAAATCGTTGACGCGGTAGAAATTCCAAGCATTAACGCGACAAAGAAACGTTTTGTGCTGCAACGGTTGATACCATCGTTAACGCCCCTTGATCCACTCACCCCATTTGCCCCAGCAACGACCGTGATTCCGTTGAAACCCGCTGAATCGAGTCGCTAAATTGGCGAGTTTGGTTATTTTAAACCTGTCAGGTTTCTGGGACCGGTTGAGAATAACCAACTTTTCTGACCGGTGTAGCTCCCCCTACTTTCTACATGCCGCCGCTATACCAACACCAAGTTATCGCGATGAATCAACTCCGGCTCGTCTTCATAACCCAGAATCTCTCGAATCTTTTCACTCGGTTGGCGAATAATTTTCAACGTTTCTTCCGAAGCATAATTGACCAAGCCCCGCGCCACTTCCCGACCCTCCGTATTGACACACGCCACCATATCCCCTCGCGCAAAACTTCCCTCACAACGCACCACCCCAATCGGCAACAAACTCCGCCCCGCCCCACACAATGCCCGCGTCGCCCCTTCATCCAAATACAAACGCCCCTGCATTCGCAAATGAGAGCCAAGCCACTGTTTTCGTGCCGCAATCGCAGCCTGCGAAGGTAACAATAACGTCCCCAATGCCTCGCCCTGACGCACCTTTGCCAACACTTCCCCAATCCGCCCCGACACAATCAACGTCATCGCCCCCGACCGCGCCGCCAGTTTTGCCGCCCGTAACTTCGTCGCCATTCCCCCCCGTCCCAAAGCCCCCCCCGTGCTTCCCGCCATTGCATCCAAACGTGGATCACCCGCATAACCTTGCTGTACCAAGTGCGCGGCAGGGTCAATGCGAGGATCACGTTCAAATAACCCCTGCTGATCTGTCAAGATCACCAACACATCCGCCTCAATCAAATTCGTCACCAAACCGCCCAACGTATCATTATCACCCACTCGGATTTCGTCAGTCGCCACCGTATCGTTTTCATTCACAATCGGCACCACGTTGAGATTCAACAAGGTACGCAACGTACTTCGAGCGTTCAAATAACGGTTGCGACTCGATAAGTCATCATGTGTCAACAAAATCTGCGCGGTATGAATGCCATGTTGCGAAAAACACGACTCATACGTCTGAATCACCCCCATTTGCCCAACCGCCGCTGCGGCTTGAAGTTTATGCAACTCCGTCGGGCGTTGTGTCCATTTCAAGCGTAATAACCCTTCCGCCACCGCCCCAGAAGAAACCAATACCACTTCACAGCCCTGCCGTTGCAAGCCAACAATTTGAGCAACCCAACTTTCAATCGCAGCGCGGTGCAATCCCTGTCCATCATTGGTCAATAACGCACTACCGATTTTAATAACCCAACGTTTTGCCGTAGCTAACTTCGAGCGAACTTCAAGAGAATTTAAAATAGCATCCATTTTTATTATTCAGCAAGAGATATTAACAACCCATTATACCGCGAAATCGTGGCTTTTTGCCGTCATCGTGGTCTTTCATCGCCGCTATTCTTGAGAAAAAAAACCAATGAAATGCTTCTACCTTCTCGGCAAAAAACGCGTTTGACAGGCGGGAACGATCCGTTTGACAGGCGGGAACGATCCGTTTGACAGGCGGGAACGATCCGTTTGACAGGCAGGAACGATTTTAATACACTTGAATTTATCTAATATGAGCAATCTCAATCACGTCAATCTGCACGATTAAAAAAATCAAGTTCAGCGCATTATTATCCATTTTGAAGCGCAATGTCCGTTAATTATCTCTCATATTGTGTTAAGATGAGCCATTCATTAACAGTTTATGATGTCGTTCTTCAAGTTGAGATCACGACGTTATCATCCGATGATTATCAAAGGAATCACTATGTGGATTAAACTCTTTACGCTCATTTTACTCAGTCAATTGTTTTTAGGATGCGATGGAAACGACAGCACTGCGACAAGTACAACCGACGATCCCAATCAACCAACGAATCCCACTTCGACTTATACTTTGGCGGGACAGGTCGCGGTTGCCAACAATACTGCTCACGATACCGATGTGAATGACAGCAATGCACCGTATTTAGGTAATGAGACTTTTGCCACCGCGCAAGAGATTCCTAACCCGGTCATGCTCGGCGGCTATGCCAATCAACCGAATACGGGGGCAGCAGGTCGCTCGAAGGTGCGGGGCGATGTCAATGATTTTTATGTTGCCGATTTACGCAAGGGGCAGTCGGTGAACCTGTTTATTGCTCATGCGACGGTCGGAGTCAATGATTTAGATTTGATTTTATTGAATAGTAGCGGGAAGGCGGTGGATGCGTCGGTCGGCGATAGCGAGATTGAAAGTTTGAGCGTGCCGAGCAATGGACGCTTTTATATTCAAGTGAATGCTACGACCGGTGCATCGAATTATGTGTTGAGTGTTGGGCAACGGTTGGGCGGAAGTGCTCAAAGTTTGCGGTTGAGTAGCGAATTTAGGGCGAATCAAGCGATTGTGCAATTGAAGTCACAACCATTTTCAGCGCAGAGTGTTTTGAATTCTTTCAGTAGTTTGGGCATGACGACGCAAAGCACCGATACTTCACGCGCCATGTTGTTTCATTTCGATCCGGTTCGGCTGCAAAGTTTTTCGGTCGCGGAGATGACGTTTGAGAGCGATGAATTGCGGGATAAGTACCAGTTGTTGATGCAGATTAAACAGTTGCGTTCTCGTCCAGAAGTTGAAGAAGCGAGTCCGAATTATCTGTTAAAAGCCTTGCGAGTTCCCGATGATCCGCAATATGGGTATCAATGGAATTACCCGATGTTGCAATTGCCGCAGGCGTGGGATGTGACGATGGGGGATAGTAATGTGGTGGTTGCAGTGATTGATACGGGGGTATTGTTGAGCCATCCAGATATTCAGGGCAAGACGACCGCGGGTTATGATTTTATTTCTGACCCGGCGGTTTCGCTCGATGGCGATGGTTTGGATAATAATCCCAATGACCCCGGTGATCGGGCGGAGGTGAATGGTGACAGCACTTTTCATGGCACACATGTGACGGGGACGATTGCGGCAGCGACCGATAATGCGAAGGGTGTGGCGGGGGTGGGGTGGAATACGCGAGTAATGCCATTGCGAGTCTTGGGTAAGGGGGGCGCGGGGGATGATTATGGGATTGAGCAGGCGATCCGTTTTGCCGCACGGTTATCGAATGATTCGGGAACGTTGCCAGCCAAAAAGGTGGATATTATTAACTTGAGTTTGGGTGGTCCGGAGGTTTCAAGTAGCTTTCGCAAGACGATCACTGATGCTTATAATGTGGGTGTGATCATTGTGGCGGCGGCGGGGAATGAGGGAGTGAGCACGCCGATGTATCCTGCGGCATTGGGCGAAGTGATTTCTGTGGGGGCGGTGGATATCAATAAGCAACATCCAGATTATTCTAACTATGGCACGACGTTGAAGGTAGTGGCACCGGGTGGGGCGCGGACGGCTGATCTTAATGGCGATGGCATTCCCGATGGCATTATGAGTACGGTAGGCAAGGATGATAAGGGGCAGGCGGTGCAATATACTTATGAAACGATGATGGGTACGTCGATGGCGAGTCCTCATGTCGCGGGCGTGATTGCGTTGATGAAGGCGGTGAATCCGTTGCTGACTCTGAAACAGGTGAGTTCTTTGCTTGTTGGCAATAAGATAACTGAGGATTTGGGAACACGGGGACGTGATGACTTTTTCGGTTATGGCTTACTGAATGCCCAAAAAGCGGTGTATGAAGCAAGTGCATTGAGTGGCGGATCGACAACGGAAACTCCACCACCTCAATTGGTTGTGAATCCAACCGCGTTGAACTTTGGATTGACGGCAACGACCGCGACCTTGACCTTGACCAATGCCGGCGGGGGGGATTTAGAACTGTTGAAGGTATCGGAAAACTCTGGGGGCTTTCTGTCAGTGGCGGGCAATGAGACGAATGAATATGTGGTGACGGTGAATCGGAAGGGTTTAAATACCGGAACGTACAGTGCGACGATTACCTTTCAATCGAATGCGAATACGGTAAATATTCCGGTGATTCTGCAAGTGGGCGATCCGAATACGACCGGAGATGCGGGACATCATTATGTCTTATTGGTCGATGCGACGAGTAAGGAGACCGTGAAGGAGTTGCGGGTGAAT
Organism: Thiomargarita sp.; assembly: GCA_020721025.1. GTDB lineage: Bacteria > Pseudomonadota > Gammaproteobacteria > Beggiatoales > Beggiatoaceae > DYNO01. Next base: position 13,246 of record DYNO01000077.1, read on the forward strand.
GCAAGTCAGGGCAAGTACCCGTTTCGTTTTTCAGACATTCCCAAGGGAACTTACGTGATTGTGGCGGGAACGGACATGAATAATGATGCGCGAATTTGTGACGGTGGCGAAGCGTGTGGGGCGTACTTGACGAGTAATGATCCGACGCGTCTTGAGGTGATCGGAGGACGAAATGATTTGAATTTTAGTTCAGGATTCAATGTTGTTTTTACTTCTCAAGCTCTGTCGGATGAATTCGTTGCTATCGCTCCCCCCATCGAAGGATTTGCTCGGCTGAGTTCGGGATTGCGGGAAGTGGCTGAGTAAGCAGAAAAATTCGGCAGTAAGAAAAAAAATGAGTTAGTTCCTGTTACCAAATTAGCTACACTTAGTTAGATTCTGTTGTACAACATTGTGTTACTCGTCACAGAATCATACCAAGATGTCTTTTGTAAATACTAAAACAGCACGGGAACAACTCGGTGTTGGTGCTGCAACTTTAAAGTACAATTGCCGAATCGTGGTTCTCGACGAAAGTAAGCTGTCACCACAAGCCGAGCTTGTCAACGACTTGCTTTCAATCATTCACGTCTTCTCTTGTCGAGTGCAGGATTCCTACTTCCGTAGGAACAGGCTTAGAAAGTACAGTCGTCAGATCAGAGAAGATTCGGATTTACCCGAAAAACCGACACACCGCCCGTAAATATCTTGGTTTAAGTCGTTGGTGGTACAACCGTACTATCAACTACTTACGTCAAGAAGGCACGAAAGCCTCACTTTACGATGTCAGAAAAGTTGTACAAAAAGGCGATGATATACCAGATTGGGCAATGGATTGTCCACAACGGATTCGTGAACATGCGATGTCCGATGCTTGCAATGCTGTCAAAAATGCCAAAGCCAAATGCTTGAAAACAGGCGAATTTCAGCAAGTTAGTTTTCGTGCAAAGCGTGATCCGATTCAAAGTTTTGGGTTTGATAAAGCAGCATTAAATCAAGATTTTGTGTTTGGCAGTAAAAAGTTTAAAATGGAATTTGAAGCGTCTG